>NZ_JBMLSD010000487.1:33831-51565 GCF_049240685.1 Flectobacillus sp. | reverse complement strand
ACTCTTTGCCTTGTGCCTGTTGCCTTGTCCCTATGATAAAAAACTTCAATATAATTCTGCACTAATACTTACATGGATACTGTCGCTATTAAAAACCAACGTTAGGTGTTAATAAAAGGTCTTGTGGCTGGATAAGATTCAGTGAAGAATAACAAAAAAAAGAACTGCCTTTTGTAAAGCAGTTCTCTTAAATGTTCTAAAAAGGAAATTATCTACGACGTCTTTTTGATTTGCTTGCTTTGCTATTGCGAACTCTTTCTTCGAGTTCAGCAATTACTTTCGCAGAGTTTTCTTTGTTTGACTCATACGTTTCGTTCAATGATTTGTAAGAAGCCTGAATCTTATTGTAATCATCTAACAAACGATTATATTTAATAGTAAGTGTTTCAAAGGTATCCTTACTATCTTCTTGGCATTTCATATAGTCTTCGTTTTTCTTCTTGAACTGACTTTCAAGGCTAAAACGGAAGCTACTTAATTCAGCGTTTTCTTGACGCTCTTTCAAAATTTGACTCTCAAGTCTTCTTACTTGGTCCTGATACTCAGCAATTTTCTTAGTATCTGTACAACTTGACAATAGAAATGCTAATAAAGCAACAAATAAAGATAGATTTCTCTTCATGGGTATAATGGGGTTTATTGGTCGATTGTATTGACTAAACAATGTGTGTTAATGTTCGACTCTCAATAACTACTTGTTGGACGAATGAATATAATTGATTATTACTCAGCCACTAGACCATCTGGGCAAACTTACTTGGATTTTTTGAATGTTTAAAATATATCTTAAACTTTTTTTAGAAAAAGCCTTGATAGATGAAATTTCTTCCTTAGTTTTGTGTAAAAATCTACTTATTTTATAGAGTAGATAATGTAAATGGATTACTCATTACACAAGAACCTTGTGCTACTTTGACCAGCTTAGGGTATTTTGTTTGATTTTAAACAGAAAAGCAATGCAAAGTTTCAGAACTGAACTCGAAAATCCACTTGTTGAAAAAGACATATTAGACCTAGCTCGTAAGATTGAATTATTCAGAGAGGGAAAAATTCACGAAGAAAAATTCCGTAGCTTACGTTTGGCTCGTGGTGTTTATGGCCAACGTCAACAAGGGGTACAAATGGTACGTATCAAATTGCCTTACGGTAAAATGACCTTTAAGCAATGGAAACGTATCGCTGATATTTCGGATGAGTATTCGACGGGTAATTTGCACTTGACTACGCGTCAAGATGTTCAGATTCACTTCGTTTCTTTGGATCGCACGCCTGAATTGTGGGCACAATTGGAACAAGATGATATTACGCTTCGTGAGGCATGTGGTAATACCGTTCGTAATGTTACGGCTTCTATCACTTCGGGTATCGATACTCAAGAGCCTTTTGATGTAACCCCTTATGCTGACGCTATTTTCCGCTATTTCTTGAGAAACCCTATTTGTCAAGAAATGGGTCGTAAAATCAAAATTGCCATTTCTAACTCTGATGCCGATACAGCATTGACTTATATGCACGATTTTGGTTTGATTCCAAAAGTGCAAGATGGCAAACGTGGTTTTAAAGTAGTTGTTGGTGGTGGTTTGGGTGCACAACCAATGTTAGCGCATACAGCATTTGAGTTTTTAGAAGAAAATCAAGTTATCCCTTATTTAGAAGCTGCACTCAGAGTATTCGACCGCCACGGTGAGCGTAATTCTCGTCATAAAGCTCGTTTGAAGTTTTTGATTCAAAAAATTGGTTTCGATAACTTTGTAGAATTGGTAAATGCAGAAACAATCGCAATCAAAAACAAAACATTTGAGATTCCTACTACAGGCTTTAGCGAAACAGAAATCGAAGGATATTTGCCAACTCAAACGGCGTCAACTGTAGCTCCTGATACTGAAGAGTACAAAACTTGGTTTGCAACAAACGTTTTTGCTCAAAAACAAGAGGGATATTTTGGGGTATATGTTCGTATTTTGAATGGAAATATCCACTCGACTACTTCTCGTTCGTTGATAGAACAACTAGAGGGTTTTGTAGCGAATGATGTACGAGTGAGTATCAATCAGGGTTTGATGTTACGTTTTGTGCCAGAGGCCAATATTCCATATATTTTTGAAGTGTTAAAAGCACATAATTTGGCGTCATCAGGAGCTAACTCTATTGCTAATATTACGGCTTGTCCAGGTACAGATACTTGTAACTTGGCGATTTCGGATAGTACGAATATTACTTCCAAATTAGAAGCTGTTATTTCTGAAGATTTCCCTGAATTGATTCATAATAACGATATTAAAATCAAAATATCTGGTTGTATGAACTCTTGTGGTCAGCATGGTATGGCCAATATCGGCTTCCACGGTTCATCTTTGAAGTCGGCCGATAAGCGAGTATTGCCTGCACTTCAAGTGCTATTAGGAGGTGGTACAGTTGGCAATGGTGTAGGTCGAGTAGCAGATAAAGTAATTAAAGTACCATCAAAACGAGGTCCTGAAGTACTGAGAGTGTTGTTGAATAATTACGAAGAAAATGCCACGGAAGGCGAATACTTCAATGATTATTATGACCGTCAAGGCGAAAAATATTTTTATAATTTACTAAAACCAGTTGCAGACCTTACTACTTTGAAGGACGATGATTTTATCGACTGGGGTGCTACAGAACAGTTTGCCACAGAAATTGGAGTTGGTGAATGTGCTGGTGTAATGATTGACTTAGTAGCCACTTTGTTATTCGAGTCAGAAGAGAAATTAGAGTGGACCTTGAATGCCTTCAACGAAAACCGTATAGCAGACTCTATCTATCATGCATACAGTGTATTTGTGAGTGCAGCTAAAGCCTTGCTTTTGGATAAGAGTGTTAACGTATCGACTCAAAATGCAGTAATTGAGAAATTTGACGAGCATTTTGTGGCAAAAGGCGAAATCACCATTGCTCAAAGCTCTTTCAAAGAATTAGTACTACAAATCAACCAAAACGAGCCTAGCGTGGAATTTGCTACTAGCTATATCGCCGAAGCTAAAGCTTTTTTAGCATTAGCAAAAGCATATCGTGAGCAAACCGTAGAGGCCTAAGAGTTTTTGTTTGATTATTTAAGGTAGTCATATATAACATTTGAAGGGGTGTAATTCAAAAGGCTTGTCCAATTGGATACACCTCTTTTTATTTTATTGAGTAATTTATTAGTAAGCGATTTTTATAGTATTCTTGTAAAAATTGACTTGGTTAGTCAGATTCGCTTGCCATTACTCAGTGACCAAATACTTTTGATTATGAATAATTTAGAAGCTTTTCATACATTGGAACCCAAACCACGCCTGACGGTAGTCGGTGCTGGCCCAGGTGACCCCGATTTAATTACCGTAAAAGCCACTAAAGCATTAGCTTCGGCAGATGTGGTGCTTTATGATGCGCTAATTGCTCCTGAATTGTTGGAATATTGTAAACCAGAGGCCGAAAAAATCTACGTTGGCAAACGCCCAGGAGAAAGCCATTCTCAAGATGCTATTAATTTTTTGATAGTCGAAAAGGCTTATATGTATGGCCACGTGGTGCGCTTGAAGGGCGGCGACCCGTTTATTTTTGGTCGTGGCATGGAAGAAATCGAATATGCTCAACAATTTGGTTTAGAAACTGCTTACATCCCGGGTATTTCTTCGTCGGTGGCTGCTGCTGGATACGCTGGAATTCCTCTGACGACGAGGGGTGTTAGCGAAAGTTTTTGGGTAATTACTGGTACTAAATCAGATGGGTCCCTATCCAAAGATTTGTCAATTGCGCTACAATCTACGGCCACTATCGTGATTTTGATGGGAATGAGTAAAATAGAACAAATCTCAGAATTATGTATTCAGCATGGCAAAGCAGACTTGCCTATTGCCGTTGTACAGCAAGGAACAACCGTTCATCAAAAAGTTGGAATTGGCACTGCTAAAAATATTAAATTCGTCGTTGAGCACAATAAGCTATCAAACCCTGCCGTTATTGTGCTTGGAGAAGTGGTAAAGTTTGCTTCTACAACGGTATTACAATCAATTGCACAAAAGAAGTTTAGTGTCTAGTACACATTCAACATATTAACAAGCCCCCAAGGCATGTTTAAAGATTATTAGTGGTTAGGTATTTAGAAAAGCTCAATAGTTATTACTATGAGCTTTTTTTGTTTTATAGTGCTTTCAATAAACCCAATACCAAACTAGCGGAGTTGTAAGCGGCAATTTTTTCAAAATTGGGCATATCTTGGTGCGCATCACCGTTGGCATTGTCGCTAATACTTCTAAGCACTAAGCATGGTAAATTCATTTGGTAGCATACCTGTGCCACTGCCGCACCTTCCATTTCGATGGCATCCGCTTTGAGATTTGTTCTTAACTCCTCAACTTTTGTTTGAGAATTCACAAAAACGTCTCCTGTAGCAATAATTCCTGTCAAAATTTGAGGCATTCTATTGTTTTTCCCAACGGCCTGATAGGGACATTTAGGAGCTACTTTCTGAGCAATTTGTATCAGAGTGCTATCCGAAGGAATATAAATCGGGTTCAATTGTAAAGTAGCTGGATTTCGGGTAGGACGCAGCGTAATCCCTTCGTTTTGAAGTCTACCAAAATCATGATGCACGCAAGATTTGGCAATTACAATATCTCCTGGGGCAATACCCTTGGCAATACCTCCAGCAATACCTGTGAAAATCAACCTCTCGGGTTGCCAATTCATCAATAACAAAGTGGTAGTCATGGCGGCATTGACTTTGCCCACGCCAGTCAATGCGATTACTACCGATTTGCCTGATAGTTCTCCTGTCAAAAAGCGCACTCCCTTTACTCGATGTTCTTCTTTGTTTTTGAGAGAATCCTCCAATAACTGTATTTCAGCATTGAATGCTCCGACGATTGCCGTGACTGTTTTAGTTTTTTGAGAAAAAACTTTTGGATTCAATATGCACACCAAAATGAGTGTATGAATGAATACGCTGCGTAAAGACGCACAGAAAGATAACTTTGGGCTAAAATGGAACATGTTTGTTTAGGTAGGAAGTAATACTTTTCGCTCTTGGTCATTAGCATTCAGCAATACATAGCTGACAACCAGAGCTTAAAACATTACTTAGCGTTTGAATTAATAATAGTCTTATTTGAAATCGTAAAATCTATAGATAGTAATGAAATCAACCTGAAAGTCGGTAAATACATTTTCTAGTGTCCCCAGAAAAGCGCAACTAGTGCAAACGCATCAATTATCCATAAAGCAAGAGATATTTGTTTTGATTTTCCTACAGCGACTTTGATAATAGTCCAACTCAAAAAACCCCAAATAATGCCCTGTGTAATCGAATAAGAGAAAGGAATAAGTACAAGCGCTAAAAAAGTGGGTACAGCATCGTCAAGTTCAGCCCAATTGATTTTGGCAATAGGTTTCATCATAAAAACGCCTACAATAATCAAAGCAGGAGCCGTTGCAATGGCAGGGACAATACTCAACAAAGGAGACAAAAACATAAATGGCAAGAATAAAAGACCTGCCGTAATGGCAGTAAGCCCTCTTCGACCTCCTTGTTCAATACCCACCGCCGATTCGATATAGGCAGTACCCGGGCTAGTTCCTACAACCCCTGCCAAAAGCGTGGCTACGGCATCGGTCATGAGCGATTTTTTGACGTTTTGTGGCTCTCCATTTTCGTCATACAAATCTGCTGCTTCGGCGATTCCAACAAAAGTTGAAATACTATCAAACATATCGGTAAAAACAAAAGCAAAAATTACTGGAAATAAAGAGACTTTTAGGGAGTTTACTAAGTCTAATTGGAAAAGTAGACTAAAGTCTGGATAGGAAAATACACCTTGCCAAGTCACTAATTGAGTATGTCCGAAGTTCACGGCCGAAGCATCACCCCACCACCGCCCAATGGGAATAGCCAGAAGAGTTGTTAATACTATTCCTATAATTATTCCGCCGATAGTCTGACGAACGATTAGTACGGCTGTGACGAATAAGCCGATTAGAAAAGTAACAACGATAGGGTCTTTAAGCGTAGCAACGCCTACCAGAGTAGCAGGATTATCGACGATAAACTTGGCGTTTTCGAAGCCTATTAAGCTGATAAAAAGCCCGATTCCAGCTGATATTGCAAACCTAAGCTGTGTCGGAATGGCTTTTACGATATAGGTTCTTACATTAAAAGCAGAAAGAATAACAAACAAGACGCCAGCCCAAAATACAGCACCTAAAGCAACTTGATAGCTAATACCCATGCCTTTTACGGCGGTGAAGGTAAAGAAAGCATTCATGCCCATGCCAGGTGCTACCACAATAGGATTTTTGGCATACAGCCCCATCATTAAGCTACAAAAAAAGCTTAAAACAACTGTTGCTGTCAATACTGCGTTGAAAGGCATTCCTGCTTGACTTAGGATGGAGGGATTGACCACGATGATATACATAGTAGCCAAAAAGGAACTTACGCCAGCAAGAACTTCTGTACGATTGGAGGTAATTTTAGTTGTCATGAAATTGGGATTTTTTTAAAAATACAGTCCAAAAAAGACATTCCCAAATTAGACTTACTTTCGTATCACTTTCATGAAAATTCTTCTTACATTAGTTCCAATACTTAGCTGACACTTTTTTTAGGAGAAAACCGTTATATAAATTTAGACCTATGGATAATGAAAGCCATTTTGATTCAATTACTTATGAGAATACTGACAACTTGTTCGTTGGCATAGCTTTTGACCATTTAATAATTCACTTAAAAAGTATTCAAATTTTACTATAACTTTATTCTCATTCTGACAGTTTGTCAGTTGAGTTACTTACTAATTTGGAATTTAGCGAAGAATTAAATCTATTTGAAAACCATTTATTTATTTCTACAACATCTTCAAATTATGAGTAAAAGCCATCAACAGCAGTTTGCTATGGAAAGATTGCTAAATATTGCTTCTAATTTTCTTACAAGCTCATAGCCCAAAGCATTATGCTGTATGTTACTTAAATGATAATACCTTACCGCTTATCCAAATTTTTTTAGAGGGAGATTATGAGCTACAATAAAAAATTCTTTGATACACTCAGACTTGCAGAAATTTCGGATTTCGATGGGATTGAGTTGATACCTTTAGGTACAGAACAAGTGGATGACGAGAAGTTAGGAAAACTCTCAGATGAATTACCGATACTTCCAATTCGCAACATTATATTGTTTCCGGGCATGGTACTTCCTATTACGGTAGGAAGGCAAAAATCTGTGCGCCTTGTCAAAAAAGCTTACAAAGGCGATCGTACAATCGGAGTTATTGCTCAGGCTAATCCAAGTAAAGAGGAGCCCGTCGGTGATGATTTGTACAAAATAGGAACGGTTGCACACATCCTAAAAATGATTGTTTTGCCTGGCGGAAATATCACGATTATCGTTCAAGGACGTAAACGTTTTGAAGTAACCGAATATGTGAAGACCGAGCCACATCTATTGGCCAAAGTAAGCTACATAGAGGATACTTTCCCAACCAAGCTCAATCGTGAAAATAAGGCTTTGGTGCAGTCTTTGCGTGATGCCGCTGGTAAGATTCTATTACTCAATCCTGATATCCCACGTGAAGCGCAAATTGCTTTGGATAATATCGAGTCTCCAAATTTCTTGGTACACTTCCTTTCTGCTAGTATAAATGCCGAATTAGCCGAAAAACAACAATTGCTCGAAACTTTTGTTGGAATTGACCAAGCTCAAAAGTTGTTGCAATATATGATGAAAGATATCGACTTGCTTGAGCTCAAACGGGAGATTCAAAGTAAGGCTAGTAGCGATATCGATCAACAACAGCGTGATTATTATCTACGCCAGCAGATAAAGGTACTTCAGGAAGAATTAGGCGTTGATAGCCCTGAGGCTGAAATAGACAAGCTGCGTGCTAAAGGTGCAAATAAGAAATGGTCAAAAGAAATTTCGGACCATTTCCAAAAAGAACTCGCCAAGTTGCAACGAACCAACTCTATGTCGGCCGAGTATCCAATGCTTATGAACTATGTAGAATTATTAGCTGATTTGCCTTGGAATGAGTATACTAAAGATAATTTTGACCTAAAAAAGGCGCAAAAAGTACTTGATGCCGACCATTTTGGTCTTGAGAAAGTAAAAGAACGTATTATCGAGTATTTGGCCGTTCTCAAAATGAAAGGCAATATGAAAGCGCCTATCCTTTGTCTTTATGGCCCTCCAGGGGTTGGTAAAACTTCTTTGGGTCGCTCTATTGCCAAAGCTCTAGGTCGCAAGTATGTACGTATGGCTTTGGGTGGTTTGCATGACGAATCCGAAATTCGTGGTCATCGTAAGACTTATATTGGTGCAATGCCAGGCAAATTGATGCAAAATATCAAGAAGGCCGGTTCTTCAAACCCCGTATTTATCCTCGACGAAATCGATAAGGTTGGTTCTGACCATCGTGGCGATCCTTCATCTGCTTTGTTGGAGGTACTTGACCCTGAACAGAATAGCGCTTTCTTGGATAATTATCTGGAGGTGGAGTATGACTTGTCAAAGGTTTTGTTTATTGCTACTGCCAATTCGCTAGACACGATTCATCCTGCCCTTCGTGACCGTATGGAGATTATCGATATTAGCGGTTATACAATGGAAGAGAAAGTACAAATCGGTAAAAAACACTTACTTCCTAAGCAAAAAGAAGAACACGGACTCGAAAACAAAACTATTAACGTGACCGATGGGGCACTTCAAAAAATAGTCGAAGGGTATACTCGTGAGTCGGGGGTGCGTAAGTTAGAACAGGAAATCGGTAAACTAGTTCGTAAAATCACTAAAGCTATCGCCATGGGCGACGATTACCCTAAAGTAATCAAGCCTGATGATGTGGTGAAGTTGCTAGGAACTGAGATTTTTGATAAAGATTTATACGAAACGAATGACTTGGCAGGGGTCGTTACAGGCTTAGCTTGGACACCTGTTGGGGGCGATATTCTCTTTATTGAATCGTTATTGAGCCGTGGAAAAGGTGGAGTGACCTTGTCGGGGCAATTGGGTGATGTCATGAAAGAGTCAGCCTTGACAGCACTTTCGTATTTACGTGCTCATTCGGACGAGTATGAAATAGATTATCGTATTTTCGATAATTATCATTTGCATATTCACGTACCAGCTGGGGCTGTACCTAAGGATGGCCCATCGGCAGGTATTACCATGACTACGTCTATCGCTTCAGCTTTGACCCAACGCAAAGTAAAACCACATTTAGCGATGACTGGTGAAGTCACTCTACGAGGAAAAGTGTTGCCAGTAGGGGGTATCAAAGAAAAGATTTTGGCTGCTAAGCGTGCTGGTATTAAAGAGATTATTCTTTGTAATAAAAACAAAAAAGACATCGAAGAAATCACGCCAGCTTATATTTCAGACCTTACTTTCCACTATGTAGACCATGTGGATGAGGTATTGAAAATTGCTTTATTACCTGAAAAAGTTAGTAAGCCAATTGATTTTATTTTTCCAGAAGAAAAAAAAGAAAATGTATTAGCATAAGCAATCGATAAATAGCCTTCGAGCAGCCCACTGCTAAAAGTTTATAGGATTTAACAGTATCCAACTTAGGCACAGAGCTTCTGACTCTGTGCCTTTTTTATGTTCAAAAAAATGCCTCAAAAA
Organism: Flectobacillus sp.; assembly: GCF_049240685.1. Classification (NCBI taxonomy): domain Bacteria; kingdom Pseudomonadati; phylum Bacteroidota; class Cytophagia; order Cytophagales; family Flectobacillaceae; genus Flectobacillus; species Flectobacillus sp. Next base: position 41,934 of record NZ_JBMLSD010000487.1, on the reverse strand, counting down.
GTACTTATTCTACAAGGAATTCCTGCTAGTGGAAAATCTACATTTGCTAAAGCCTTGGTAGCCGATAGCCAAGGTTTGTGGAAACGTCTCAATAAGGACGATATGCGTGCTATGCTTGATGATAGTGTGCATTCAAAAGAAAATGAAAGTTTTGTCGAACAGCTCCGCGATATGATGTTGTTTGAGGCACTTAAGTCTGGAAAGAATGTAGTTATTGATGACACTAATCTCTGGGAAAGACCTGTCGAGCGCGTGAAAAAGGTCGTGGAGCAATTTCAAAAAACACATCGTACCAAGGTAGAAATAGAGATGAAAACTTTTGAGGTAGATTTAGGCACCTGTATCGAGCGCGATAGCCAACGAGAAAATAGTGTAGGAGCTGCAGTGGTCTCGAAGTTGTACCGCCAACATATTTTATCAAAAGAAAACCTATATACTTATTCCGATAAAGATGAGTCGCTCCCTCCTACCCTTGTTTGCGAATTAGATCATGTTATTGCTATTCCTTCAGAAAGAGGTTTACAGGATATATTTTTATGCGAAAATGACTTGGTACATCAACCCATCAAAGAGTTATTAGATATTTATCGAGCAACCAATTACAAAATTATTTTGCTAACACAGCGCCCAGAAACCTACCGTCGACAAACACAAAATTGGCTCTATTACAATCGCATCGAGTTTGATGAATTATTGATGTTTCCTTTAGGTATCAAAGGGAATAGGTATAAAATAGAGGTTTATGAAAAAGAATTAGCATCTAAATATCAAGTAAAATTAGCCTTGGAAACTCAACAAGAAGCAATAGACCTTTGGCGCTTAGAACTAGGTATTCCGTGTGTGCAAGTGGGATATGGAGATTTGTATTGATACGGTTTTCTAAAAATAAAGACCTTCAGATACGTCCGAAGGTCTTTTGCCAGATTATACAAAAAGCTAATTTTCCTTTTGCTACTAAAGTAAATTAGGATTCATTTGATTTTGATAAACACATCGTACAATATTACTTCACCGCCCACTCAATAACCCCAGCCGCATTATCTACAGGTAATTGCACTTCCATTTTGATGGCCTTGGTTGTTACGGGCTCAAATTGTACAGTATTGAGTTGATCTTTGGCTATTGGGCTTTGATTAATGACTTTTACTGGAATCCATTCTCCATCTTTTTGATAGTAAATTTTGTAAGAAGCAGGGATACGACATCCTCCCCAAGGACTATCATCTAACCAATAAATGCTTGATGAGGATACCGTGTAAGTTTGGTCAAAGTCATATTGAAGATATTCAGTAGTATTCTTTTTGGGCCACCAATGCAAGAAATTGGCACTTTTGTCATTAGAGTTTTCTACTTCATATTGGTCGTTTAGTGCTTTTAGCATTAATGGATTACTCACAGAACCTGATACCTTACTTTTGCTGGCAATAGTGGGCGCAGGCGTTGGACGAGCCGCCGTTTCTTCATACGGAATCCAAACTGTCATTTCTGTAGCTCCACGATTGGCCCATGAATAGTATGGAATCGCCTTGATGTCTGTCGTTTTCTTTACCAATTCTTCAGAACCTACTTGTCTTTGTGTGGTAAATCCTTTCATGTTCAAAGTCATTACTCCGTTCAACAAATCTTGTTGATAAGAGGCTGTAACTGGAGCAGTTTTATCCACAACCAAACTCATGACTGATGCTGAGGTATTATCATTTCCTTCCAAACAATATACCATTGGACCTCTTTGTAAGGCAAATTTTGATTTGTCAGCTTTTACATTGCTGTTAGCCAAAATTTTTCTAACATCCATCGGAAGTGTGAAACTTACTTGATCGCCTTTTTTCCAAACTCTATCTACTACGGCATAGCCTTTTTCCATTTTATAAGAAAAGACTTTACCATTTACCAAAAGCTGAATTGGACTTTCTGGCGTTTCATCTTTGTATAAATCCCCCGAAGATGGTTTACTCAATGCCCAACCCGGAATACGAATGCGTAAGGCAAATTGCGCTGTTTTTACAGGAGCAATCGTAATGTCATTTTTCCCTTCCCAAGGATAGGCCGTTTGTTGGGTAATTGTTACAGCCGTATTGGGCAATTGAATCGTAGCAGTACCACCTACAAAAAGGTTTACATACAGATTTTTTTGATTTTGAGCATAAGTATATCCTGGCACCGAGGGCAGGAATCGAGTCATATTTGAAACACAACAAGCACAATCCCACCAAGCACGACGCTGATGTTGTCCCATCGAAGCTAGTGGATTAGGATAGAAAAATTTGTCGCCACTCAATGAAATACCCGAAAGTAAACCATTGTAAAGAGTTCGTTCAAGGACATCAACATACTGAGCATCGCCGTGTAATAAAAACATGCGTTGATTCCAATAGACATTCGCAATAGCAGCACAGGTTTCGGCATAAGCACTCATGTTTGGCAAATCATAATCGTCGCCAAAAGCCTCGCCATTGCCTGTCGCCCCGATTCCTCCTGTGATGTAAAGTTTTTTATCGACCACATCATGCCAAATATCATCAATAGCAGACAAATAAGCCTTATCGCCAGTAAGTGCGGCTACGTCGGCCATACCTGTGTACATATAGGTGGCACGTACCGCATGACCTACAGCGGTGTGTTGATCTACAACTTTTTTGTGCGATTGGCTATATTCTTGATTGAGGTGTCCTTCTTTTCCTCTTAAATCTAAAAAGAACTTAGCTAAATCAAGATAGGCTTTTTTGCCAGTGACTCTGTACAATTTTGTCAAACCTGTTTCTACGATTTGGTGCCCAGGGAAACGTTCTTCTTTGCCCCAGCCAAAAGTTTGTACCAATAAATCAGCGTTTCTGATGGCAATATTCAAAAGGTTTTTTTTACCTGTAGCCTGATAATGCGCAACCGCCGACTCGAACAAGTGACCAGAATTGTATAGTTCGTGACTCAAATCTTCTTCTTTTTCCCAACGTTTAGTGCCAAGCCATTCATGAGGTTTTTGAATTGGCATGGTTCTAAAAGTGTATAAATAGCCATCAGCCTCCTGCGCCGAGCCAATAATCGTAATCAGTGAATCAAGATAGGCTTCCAGCTGAGGATTTTTCTGTGTTTGTAGGCTGTAAGAAGCTCCTTCAATGACTTTGTAGAGGTCTGTGTCATCGAAGGTAAAAGAAGTGCTCTTATCGGCTGGGATTTGCTTTGCGGCTTTACGGAAATTGTCAATACGCCCCGTGATTTTACATTGATTAAGGGTATAAGGAATAGTCACATTCGCGTTTACCTGCATTTTTGGAGTCCAAAAATTATCCTTAAAATGAACTTGCGTAAATGCCACAGGCTGAATAGGATAATCGCCTTTTTGGGCAAAAGCTCCTAAACAAAAAAAGCAGAAAAGTATTGTTTTTTGTATCATAGCTATTGAGTGAGTTGGTGAATTGTGAATTAGTGAATGAAATGAGTCAAACAACTAAATTCTTTTAAATTTCAATGAGGAAGTTTGTAGTTATTTTCTTTACCCTGCTATTTGAGTAGCAGGCGAGTAGTGGCGAGTGGAAATTTTGTTTTTTCGATACATGCCAAATATTTTTTTAACATACTCTCATTCACTCATTCATAATTCACACCTCACTAATTTTTTTAAGTAAATAAAAAACAGGAATCCCTAATAATACTAAGCCTAAGCCTGGCCAAGTATAATTGGGTTTGTAAATCAGTAATAAAACGCAGATACAAGTTGCGGTAAAAATATACAGTAATGGTACAAAAGGGTATCCAAATGCTTTGTAAGGTCTTTCAAGTTCTGGTTTTTTGATTCGTAAACGAATAATTCCTAGAATGGTAAGTGCATAAAAAATGAGTACCGCAAAAATCACATAGTCGAGAAGTTCGCCGTATTTGCCACTCAAACATAAAACCGAAGCCCAAACACATTGAATCCATAGCGCTTTTTCGGGCACACCATTTTTATTAAGCTCACCTACTTTCTTGAAAAATAAACCATCGTTTGCCATTGTGTAATACACTCGTGCTCCAGCCAAGATAAGTCCGTTATCACAACCAAAAGTTGAAATCATCAAGAAAATGGCTACAATCATAGTGCCCTCTTCTCCAAAAATATGTTGGGATGCCACTACTCCCACCCTATCGTTTTCGGCAAAAGCAATGGCAGGTAGGTCTAGCACCGAAACATACATAATATTGGCGAGCAAATAAATACTTGTTACAATGAGTGTTCCAAGGAAAAGACTCAGCCCAATATTGCGTTGAGGGTTTTGGATTTCGCCTGCGATAAATGTCACATTATTCCAAGAATCACTACTAAACAAACTTCCGACCATACTAGCGGCGATTGCTCCGAAAGCAGCCCAACCTGTGTATGGTAAAAATCCTGAAGAGGTAAGTTGTTGAATAGAAAAGCCAGTTTGCCAGTTATGATGCCAAGTTTCGGTATTGGCGGTAAGAATAAATCCAAAAACGACTAAACCAAATAAGGCAAGCAATTTGGTAACTGTAAAAATTGATTGGACATATTTGCCATACTGAACGCCACGAGTATTGATAAATGAAAGAAAAATGATGAGAGCTATAGAGGTAAGCTGTGCAGCTGAAATATGGAGTCCTAGGACAGAGAATAGAATATTTTTTTCGCTTAAAACAGGAAAAAGGTAAGCCGAAAATTTACTAAAGGCAACCCCAACGGCCGCGATAGAGCCCGTTTGAATTACGGTAAAAAAGCTCCACCCATACAAGAAACCAACCAAAGGATTGAAGGCCTCTCTGAGGTAAATATATTGCCCTCCTGCTTTGGGAAACATACCACTTAGTTCGCCATAACTAACGGCCGCTGCTACTGTAAGTAATCCAGTAAGAATCCAAACTAATAGCAACCCTCCAGTAGAGCCCACATTTCGGACAATATCCGAACTTACAATAAAAATCCCCGACCCAATCATAGAGCCAGCCACAATCATAGTGGCATCGAAGAGGCGAAAGGAGCGTTTGAATGATGGTTGTTCTTGAGACATAGTTGAGTGATTTAGTGATTGATGAATGAGTGATTGAATAAGTGTAAATCTTCATACTCACTCAACCGCTCCACCACTCAATCACTCAATAGAGGTAAGTATTAATGCAAAACAAAATCATATTAATGTGCTTTAGGCTGTAAGCCTTAGGCACTAGGTAAAATATTCTTGGAGAAGCACAGATATATCTTGTTCACTTATGAGGATAATTCTACAAATTAACATTTTGAGTGATTGTGGGTACAAGATGCTTATAATTAAGATCTTATATTTTAAATTCACAACTCGCAATTCACAACTCAGCATTAATGCTAAAGTACTTGAAACCCATAAGCATAAGGATCATCTTCAGGGTCGATATTGATGGTGTTATATCCATAAATTCTTGCCCAACCTTCAATGCTTGGTTTCATGGCGGGCTTTCCTCCCACGGTAGTTTCTTCTTCTATTCTTCCAATGAATTTTGAACCGATGATACTTTCATGAATAAACTCATCACCTTTCTTTAATTTGCCTTTGGCGTACCACTGTGCCATACGTGCCGAAGTACCTGTACCACAGGGTGAACGGTCAATGGCTTTATCTCCATAAAATACCGCATTACGAGCTGTAGACGTTGGGTCTAATACGTCGCCAGTCCATAAGATATGCGAGCAACCTTTGATGGTATCATTTTCGGGATGCACAAAAGAATATTGCTCATTGATACGGTTACGGAGGGTTCTGCTCCAACTAATCAGTTGGTCAGCGCTGTAATGTTGCAAGCCTTTAAAGTTTTCTTGAACATCTACAATCGCATAAAAATTACCACCATACGAAACATCTACTTTGATAGGTCCTAAATCTGGACATTCTACACTTAAATCGGTAGCGGCTAAGAACGAAGATACATTGGTAAGTTTTACACTTTTTACCTTTTTACCTTCTTGTTTATAGTCAATTAACACCAAACCAGCAGGAGCCTCCATACGGATTTTTCCTTCTACCTTTGGTGTGATTAGTCCTTCTTCTACGGCAATAGTGATTGTTCCGATGGTACCATGTCCACACATAGGCAAACAGCCACTCGTTTCGATAAACAATACCGCAACGTCATTTTCAGGGTCATGAGGAGGATACAAAATACTCCCGCTCATCATATCATGACCACGAGGCTCGAACATTAGTCCTTTTCGAATCCAATCGTAGTTTTGAAGGAAATACTGGCGTTTTTCGCTCATATTACTTCCTTCAAGCACAGGCCCACCTCCTGCCACTAGTCTTACGGGATTACCACAAGTATGGGCGTCTACACAAAAAAATGTTTTTTTCATAGTTTTATCAGGGGTAAGTATGAGTGATGAATTTTGAGTGATGAGTTTGGAGTGTAATTTTTGATTACCGATATTTTGCTGAATGCCCGAAGCTGAAAGCTAAAGGTAATTTTACACTATCTACAAATATTAAAAATTACAGCAAAGGCACCGAAAGTGCTACATTGAACTGTGAGTAGTTGACTATAATTGGTTTTCCACATACATACACCTAATAGTCAAAAGCTCATAGTCGTTAATTTCGAGTGCCTAAGCAGTAATAATTCATCACGTAATCATTCATTAACTTACTAACTAAATTGTTTCGTTGGTAAATGTATTATTGACCAAACGCCATATTTTTAATGGATTACCATCTTTTAATTCTTCGGGTAGCATCCAATCTTTGAATCCTTGTAAACAAATTGGTCTAACCCAACGCTTAATGGCGCTTGTGCCTACCGAGGTATAGCGAGCGTCGAAAGTGGAAGGATACGCACCTCCATGAACCATACTCGCAGCTACCTCCACACCTGTTGGGGCGGCGTTCAGAATCACACGACCAGCCAATGAGCACTGGAGCGATAGAATTTCAGGATAGTTTTCAACGTCCTGTTCTGTCGCCATCAATGTTGTGGTAAGTTGTCCACCAAGTGCTTTGAGCGCTTGTGACAGTTCTTGTACATCTTGACAAATCACGAGTAAGGCAAAAGGCCCAAATGCCTCCTCATGTAAAAGTGGATTTTCAATAAAATCTTTCGCTGAAACCTTCGCAAGACTAGGAGTAGGTTTTTCCAAATCCTCAACCACAGCTAGAGAAGCTTCAGAAGCTACTCCTGCTTGCGATGTAATAGTGTAGCGTGCTTTATCAAAGGCTTTTGCGATACCTGTATGCAACATAGGATGCAAGGCAACCTGTGTTAGTTCATGTTCCAAAGTCTTTGAAAAAGTACTTAATGCAGGACTATCTATTGCCAAAAGCAAGCCCGGTTTGGTACAAAACTGTCCCATTCCAAGTGAAATAGACCCTGCAAGGGTTTTTGCTAACGTTGTATTAGTTTGGTTTAAGTATTCAGGAAACAAAACCACAGGATTGATGCTACTCATTTCGGCAAAGACAGGGATAGGAACCTCTCTTTGGTCGGCGTAAGCTTTAAGGGCTTTTCCGCCTGCTTGTGAGCCTGTAAAACCAACCGCCGTAGTAAGTGGGTGCATCACCAATGCTTTACCTGTTTCGTTACTAGCATCGTTGAGATGTTGTATCGTAAAAGGATGCATTTGGCAACGTGCAATGGCTTTTTCCATCGCCGAGAACATCAATGCTGAAGTTTCAGGATGGGCAGGGTGCGCTTTGATTACTACTGAAACACCAGCAGCCAATGCACTTGCGGTATCACCGCCTGCGGTAGAAAAAGCAAATGGGAAATTGCTAGCGCCAAAAATAGCCACAGGACCAATCGGAACAAGCATTTTACGAGTATCTGGCTTAGGTGGCACTCGGTCAGGATTGGCTGTATCAATACAGGCTTCAACCCAAGAACCTTCAGCAATCAGACGTGCAAACATGCGCAATTGACCTGTTGTACGTCCAATTTCTCCTTGAAGTCGAGGCAAGGGAAGATTGGTTTCTTGATGAGCAATGGCCACCAAGGAATCTTTCAAACCTTCGATTTCTTCTGCAATAGTTTCTAGAAATATAGCACGGTTTTTACCCGATACTTGACGATAATGCTCAAATGCCTCTTGTGCTTGCTGCATTACCGTTGATATGATTTGAGACATTTTTTTAAATTTGAAAATGAGTGAAT
>NZ_JBMLSD010000487.1:5957-33731 GCF_049240685.1 Flectobacillus sp. | reverse complement strand
TGCATTACCGTTGATATGATTTGAGACATTTTTTTAAATTTGAAAATGAGTGAATTTGAAGATTTGAAAATGAATGATTTACACATTTTCAAATCTCCAAATTTTCAAATTATAATACAATCGCCTTATAATCTGGCAACGTTGGTCTGATTGCAATAGCGCCATCGATAAGTGCCAAAATGCGTTCTCTTTCGGCACCGCTAAGCACCAAACGTGGTGGGCGTACTGCTTCACTACCCAAATCAACTCTTGATTCAGCTAACTTGATGTATTGTACTAATTTTGGATGAATATCTAGTTCCAACAATGGCATAAACCAACGATAAATACTAAGAGCTTCTTCGTAGCGACCAGCTTTTACTAATTTATAAATGGCCACTGTTTCTTCAGGGAAGGCACATACCAAACCAGCCACCCAGCCGTCAGCACCCATTACCAATTGCTCCATAGCAATGGTATCTACACCGCACATGATTTTGAAACGGTCGCCAAAACGATTACGCATTCTGGTTACGTTGGTCAAATCACGTGTAGATTCTTTTACTGCCTGAATGTTTTCGCACTCTGCCAAAGAAGCAAACATATCCAGTGTTACCTCAATTTTATAATCTACAGGGTTGTTGTAAATCATAATTGGAAGCTTCGTTGAATTAGCTACCGCTTTGAAATATTCTACTGTTTCGTAGTCATCAGCTTTGTAGCGCATTGGAGGAAGCATCATCAAACCAGCAGCACCCCATTCTTCGGCTAGTTTAGCCAATTGGATTGCATCTCTGGTAGCTCCTTCAGCAATATTTAAAACTACTGGAACACGTCCAGCTACCTTCTCAACGGTAAACTTTACCAACGCTCCTTTTTCTTCAAGACTTAGTACACTTGCTTCGCCCAAGGTTCCGCCAAGAATGATACCGTCGACACCTGCTTCGAGTTGGAATTGCAAGTTTTTGTCAAATAATTCAAAATCAAGTTGGTCATCTGCACCAAACTTTGTCGTCACAGCGGGAAATACGCCTTGCCAATTGATTGCCATAGTTCTGTTGTTGTTTTTTATCAAAATTACCCAAAACCTAAGCGGGTCAAAGGTTGATTTTTAATCAATTGTAGTCAGATATTAACCTATTTGTAGGGCGAATAACTATAAAATTGTTTATATTTAGCTAATTAGTAGAAAAGAGTATTAGGTCATCGCAGAGATAAACAAATTTTAGCTTTTGGGAAATGGATTTTGGTAGTGAAGGTTAAACTTAATTTACAGATAGCGTACCTACAGATTCATGTTGAATCCTTTTAACAAGTATTTATACAAGCAATGAAAGTCTTACAATTTACCATTCCCGTACCGCACGATCATACGATTATTGTTCAGCAGGACATTATGCCGTATTTCTATCCACATTTGCATAGGCATGAGGAGATTCAGATTACATGGGTGCAGCAAGGTGAAGGAACTTTGATTGCGGATAATAATATGCACACTTTCAAATCGAATGAGATTTTTTGGTTGGGTGCCAACCAGCCACACATGTTTAAGAGTGACCCAAGCTATTTTTTACCCAAAAGTGAACTAGAAATTCAAGCCTTGGTGCTATTTTTCAATCCTCATGGACCCTTATCGGCTTTGTTTAATTTGCCCGAAATGCTCAATGTAAAACGCTTTTTACAACAAAATCCCAACGGTTTTAAGATACCAGCAGAAAAAGCGGAGGAAATCTCGACCAAGATGATGCTCATTTACGAACATATCGGTATCGAGCAAATGATTCATTTTATGGATTTGTTGCGATTAATTTCTAGCATAGAATCGCTAGGGGCACTTTCGGAAGGATCACGACCAAAGCTTTACAGTGAAAATGAAGGTTTGAGAATGAGTAATATCTATAATTTTATCATTCAAGAATTTGAAAAGCCTATTACCCTCGAAGACGCAGCTAATAAAGCCCACATGACACCACATGCTTTTTGTAGATATTTCAAAAAGCACACAGGTCATACCTTTTTATCTTTCTTGAATGAAGTACGTATTAATGAAGCTTGTAAAAAACTCACCAACGAATCTCCCATTGGTATTGCGCAAGTAGCCTACAGTTGTGGTTTTAATAGTATTACCAACTTCAACCGTATCTTCAAACGAATCAAAGGCAAATCACCAAGTGAATATTTGGAGGAGTTTTTTAAGTGAGAAAACTAACCGATACTCAAGGCTTGATGTTCAAGTTTGACATTGAATTTTATTTCAGCCTTTAATGCTCGAAATACTTTTACAACGGTGTCGATGGTAGCACTATTGGCACTATTTTCTAATTTTGATATTTGAGCTTTTTGTACTCCAATTAACTTACCAAGTTCTTCTTGTGTGAGGTTTCGTTCTTGTCGGGCTATTTTAATCATCCTTCCCAATAGCTCCATACTAAGCTCATATTCGTATTCTTCTCGCTCTGAAGTGCCAATTTGTCCGATATATTTATCTTTCATTTCAGCTAAAGTGAATGTTTTCATTTCTTGGGTTTTCATAGACACTACTGAATATTTTTAAGGTTATAATACTTTTCTCTTAGTCTAATTGCTCTATTGATTTCGTTAGCAGGAATTTTATCTACTTTTTTGATAAAACCATGTGTGGCAATAACCAAGGTTTCTTGTTGATTTGTTTTATCCCAAAATGCGAGAAGCCTTATTTGCAAACCTAAATATTGAGTTCGAAACTCCCAGATATCATGTTGTAGCTTTTTGAACAACTTGGGATCATTGGTTTGTTCTGCTAAATCGATATTATAGATAATTTTTCTAATGATTTTAGCATCTAATGAGGCAATAAAATCATTCGCTTCTTCCATAAATATGGTTTCAAAATATTTCATTTTTGGAAATGGTGTAAAACTTAAAAGTTTCTAAATTTAGAAACTTTTTTAACAAATCCATATCTTTACTTAAAGAAAAAATGGTAAAAATTTAGAGATTACAAATATCTAAATCAATCAAGCGCCGAAGGTGCGAAAGACTCCAGTATAATTGGTATTCTTTCGCACCTTCGGCGCTATAAAATGACTTTTATTTGTAGAATAATTTTGATTCTTTATTGAGTAAAGGACAACTCCTCACTCATCATTCCAAACTTCTCACTCCAAAAACTCTTCCTGCTGTTTTGCCTGTATGGGCTTTGATGGTTACTCTGATTTTATCTTTATTAGCGGTAAAAGAAGTATTTAGTGGATAAGATATATCATAAAACTTGCCAGTTGCTCCCCCTTTCAACTCTTGTGTTGCCAATACTTGACCGTCTACTAAAATATCGAAGAAACGACCTTTGTCGTCGCCAATATAGGTCATCAAAATGGATGCTTGAGTTGAATTAGCTTTGATTTTTAAGTCAAATGAAAACGAACCTCCTTTTCTGACTTCACGACCTGTACGTCCTAGGGCATCGCTCACGTAGGACTCGCCATCGATGGTAAGGTTGTGGTCGCGCTCGGGTTGCATTTCGCCAATTCTGAAATTATCTACTGTTTTATCTTCTATCTCTTTCTGACGTTTTTTCTCTGCTTCATAAGCGGCCTTTTTCTCTTCCCAACCTGCTTTGGTGAAATAATCCCAATACACGCTGTAGTGTTGTTGATAACTTTGATAAAAAGGAATCAGGGTTACTTCAAAAGGAACGGCTACTTGTTGGGTTTTGAAAGTTAAGGGTGCATTTTCCACACTTTTTACCCACTGATTTACATTTTTATTGTCGGTCAACAAAACAGGAATACCATACACTGGATCTGGGTTTTCTTTGCCCAATTGACCTGCCAATACCAAAGGCCCGTACAGTAAAGCAATACGATCTTTGTTGTCAGGCATACTTTCGCTATAAACTTGCATAGGCATTTCAAGCGATATTTGGTCTTGATTTTTCCATGTTCTGTCTACCACAATATAACCACTGGCATCTGGCTCCGAAGCAACAGACTGTCCGTTGACTTTCACCTGAACACCGTTAGTTGCCCACCAGGGTTTACGAATTTTAAGGGCAAATTTTTGAGCCTTGCGGAGTTCTAAGGTAAGTTGTGAGTTGCTCTGAGTTGGGTATTGTGTTTGTTGAGTTAAGACCAAGCCTTTTTCTTTCCAATTCAGACGAGAAGGAATAAATAAGTTCACAAACAAGCTTCCATCCGCACCTTGAAAATAAATACTTTCGTTGTACTTTACATGGTTTTCCATGCCACTTCCAACACAGCAAGTAAAGGTATTGAACTGATCACTGAAATCTTTTTTAGTCCCCATTCTCAAGGGTACAAAATAGCACATCATACCACTTTCGGGGTTTTGTGATGCCAAAATATGGTTGTAAAGTGCTCTTTCGTAATAGTTTGTCAACTCGCTGTTGGGTTGCCAAGTAAACAAATGGCGTGTCAGCTTTAGCATATTGTAGGTATTGCAGGTTTCGCAAGTATTATCGCTCAAATGCTCACTCAATTTATCAGGCTCGCCGCAGTACTCGTAATTACTATTTCCACCAATCACATAAGTATGATGATGTACCATAATATCCCAGAAAAAGCTTGCGATCGTTTTATCAGACTCCAGTCCCGTTAGTTCGTATTGTCGGGCACTACCTATGGCTTTGGGTACATTGGTGTTCGAATGTTTGCCAGCCATTGGATTAATACGTTTCGACAAAGGCACCATAACAAAGTCGTCATAAAATTTATAAGACAAATCGAGGTATTCTTTTTTACCCGTAATCGCATATAAGTTCGCCAACACCTCTGCCATTCCGCCGTATTCACATTTAAGCATTTTTTGTAATAACTCTGGCGAAAGTGGATTGACGGTTTTTCCTGTCCAATCGGCCATACCTGTCACTACGGCTAAAGCTTGTTGGTTACCACAGTACAAATAAGCATCCAATAAACCCGCCATAACTTTATGAACTGTGTACCAAGGACTCCAACCGCCGTTAAGGTCAAAACCTCCAGACTTGATTTCGCCACGAGATACTTTTGTGAAAATCGAATCTTCTTTTGGGATAGCGCCTACATAGCCCGTTTTGCGAGCTTTTTGGCATTCTGCCAAAGCCGTTACCATCTCGTTGACACGGTCTTTAAAAACTTTTTGCTGTGATGAAGCGTACATCATCGCACACGCCGAAAGATAGTGCCCAAGCGTATGTCCCGAAAGACCTTCGCTTTCCCAGCCACCATACACTGCGCCCTTGGTAGGTAAACCTGCATTGAGATAAAAACGATGCAACAAACGTTGTGGCTCGATACTCAACAAATACGCCGCATCTTTGTCCATCGCATTTTTAAATGGCGAACCTTCCAATAAAGTCACTTCGTCTAAATCGAATGGATAGGCTTGTAAGGTAACTTTGGGTTGTACTTTAAAGCGTTTATCAACTTTGAGAGGGGTATAATTTTGGGCATTTATTTTTCCTAAAAACAATACACAAAAAATAGAGAGAAGGGTAAGTTTTTTCATAGTAAAGAAAACAAAGGCTTTTATCCAAGAACGATATCGTCAGATAAAAGCCCTTACTTTTTAGTCAAATCGTTGTGGATTGAATGCTTGAATATCGATACTAGTAGGTTTTTCACTGATAATTTCTTCGACCAGTTTTCCTGTACCTGGTCCCAAACTAAGTCCCATCATCGAGTGCCCTGTAGCAATTACGACGTTGTCATAAGTACTAGTACGACCGATATAAGGCAAACCGTCGGCCGAACAAGGTCGGAAACCATGCCAGATGTCTTTTTCAGCAGGGAATGCAATATCAAAAGTTGGTAAAAAGCTTTTAACGGATTGTAAAATTCCTTTTACACGTTGGAAATTCGGAGGAGTATTTGTCGAAACAACTTCCATGGTGCCTCCCATACGTATTTTGTTACCATCCATTGGCGTTAATGCCACACGACCTTCGGCCAAAATAATAGGATGGTTAATTTTATGAGGACTATTTTCCAAAGTCAAAGAATATCCCCTACCTGCCATCAGTGGAAGTGTAATATCGACCAATTCAGCTAGTTCACGACTCCAAGAACCCGCCGCCACTACTACTGCATCGGTAGCATATTGCTGTTTGTTGGAACGGATATGAGTGATTTTACCATTTTTTTTCTCAAAACCTGTAATACTTTCATTCGTTTTGATTTTGATACCTTTTTGCTGTAAATCTGCGATAAGATTCTTCATCAAAAGATTTGGATATACATGGGTATCGCAATTAAACTGTAGTCCTCCAATGGCATTGAGAGGCGTTTGTGGTTCTAAAGCCTGTAATTGTTCTTTATTGAGGTATGTTACATCTAATCCTAACTCATGTGCTTTTTCGACGGTATGATGTGCGTGGGCAGCAACGGCTTCTGTTTGGAAAATCTCAAGCATACCTTTACGCTCGTAACCAAAGTCAAAAGAAGCGTTCGCTTCCCATTCTTCAAATAGTTTTTGACTCAATAAAGAAATATCTCTCAAGGGTACTGCCGAATCCTCCACATGTTGTGGATTGGCACTTTGCATAAATTTGAAGCCCCAATTGATTAACGCTTTATTCAAAGCAGGTTTTACATAAAAAGGACTTAATGGATTAAACATCCATTTGATTCCTTGCCAAATAATCCCTGGTGCTGCCAAAGGCACAAAATGGCTCGGACACACATAGCCTGCATTGCCATAAGAACAGTTATCCGATAAATCTCCTTTATCAAATACCGTCACTTTATAGCCCGCCTCATGCAAATAATAAGCAGAACTCAATCCTACAATCCCCCCGCCAATAATTGAAATGTGATTCATGGTATGTTGATTTGAAAATTTGGAGATTTGAAAATTTGAAGATGAGCAGTCACATTTTCAAATTTCCAAATCTTCAAATTCTTCTATTATTTAAGTGAATAAAATCTCCAGTTGGTTTGATAGTCTTTTGGTAAAAGTTTGCGAGAAAGAATAGCGCGCATCATTTCGATAGGGAGCTTGTTCTCTTGCATAAATTGATCATGAAATTGTTGATAAGTCATTTTTTTCGTACCGACTAATTCATCTTTCAAGGCTCTGATTTGTAAGCCTCCAATCATATAAGCTATTTGGTACAATGGGTCATAACCTCCTACAAACGAACGACGTACTTCGCCCTCGGCATTGGCATATTCGTGCCCTACACGGTCTACCAAAAAGTCGATACACTCTTGTGGCGACCATTTACCAATATGATAATTGAGCGAGAAAATAATACGAGCACAGCGGTGCATACGCCAGAATAACATCCCAACGCGGTCTTCTGCCGAACGAGGGAATTTCAAATCATATAACAACATTTCCCAATAAAGCGACCAGCCTTCTACCCAAAATGGCGTTTCGAAACGACGATAAGTCTTATATCTACGGGTCATAAACGACTGTAAGCCGTGGCCAGCAATGAGTTCATGATGTACGGTAGCTCTCGAAAAATGAGGATTGTTGCCACGCATACTCATCATTTTTTGGTCATGCGTCATCGTATTGGTAGGGTATGAAACAATAAACTCTTCGCCGCCCAAAAAGAAAGGATTGACCAACTGGCGCTCAGGACTCATCATCGACAAGCGCCAAGTTTCTTCCGCCAATGGCGGAATCGTAATCAAGTTATTATCTTTCAAAAAGGCGATAGATTCGTCATAGAGTTTGACCATCGCCGCTGGCTGTTGCCCTGGCGGAACGGCCGTTTGCTTTACTTTTTCTAAAGCTGCTTTCCAATTATCACCAAAACCCATCTCACGACTAGCCTTCAGCATTTCGGCATCGCACCACGCAAATTCCTTGTTTGCTATCTCCACCAGCTCTTCTGGCGAGTACGGAATCATTTCTAATTTCAGTTTACGTGTGAGTTCTTCTTTGCCGATAGGATTGCCAACAATCCCCGAAGCATCGTTTTTGACCTGAGAACTTACGGTGGTAGCCTTCAAAAAAGCCGTAGAATAGCCCTTCAACACACTATCTAACTCGGCATAAGGTTTTGCCATCCACCAAGTAAACATTGGGTCGTAGCCATTATAAAAACTGAAAACAGAGTTTAACGCAGATTTTAACCCCAAGGCAATACGACTACCACGGTTAGATAAATCTTTGGTAAGGGTTTTTGTTTCTTTTAATTTGGCTTGTAGACCCGCAATTTGTTTCACACATTGATTAAGTTCCGACGCCAATTTGGGCGAATCGGGCATAAGTCCTCTGCGACGAGCCTTTTCGGCATCATAAATCACCTGTGCAAATGGAAACCAGTTTGCCAACTGCTGAAAGGCGGTAGCTTCTTCCTGACTTTGATAAAGGACATCTTCCCAATCCCTTTTAATCAACAAGTAATCCACACGCCCGCCAGCATCGAGGGCATTATAATCAATTGGCTGTAGTTGCGAAAGGTAAGACTGAGCCAAGGCTTTGAATCGCTCTCTACGCTCAGGAGAATGGTCAATTGTATAAAAACGCTGTAGATTACCACGATCGGCATGATACATCTCGATGAGTTGTCTCAAGGCATCGTTGGCTGTTGTTTTTTGTGCCCAGCTTGGTACAATACCCAACAAAACCATCCCAAAAGTAATAAAGCATAAATTGACGAAGTGTTTCATACATAATGATAGTTAAGATGCTCAAGACGGTTTCCCAAGATAAATGGGTATACTGTAAAATTACTTGATTCAAGAAGGAAGCGCTATGTACATTTTACCAAAATATAAGCAAATATTAACCAAGGATAGAAGGAATTGTTGGAAATGGTGGTAATAAATAGGTATTGGGAAATTTAGATAATGAGAATTATGGTGAAAGTATTATTCTGATTCATGATAGCAGAATAACGTAAGTTGAAAATAATCAGAGGGTTATTACTTTGAAATTGTCTGTAAATTCACTAATATTGAAAAAGTGTTACCTAATTAGGTAACAAAATTCTATATCTAATACATTATTGATTTATGCCTCTCTACGAATTTCTTGATGGGATATGAATTTATCTCTATTTTAACGACCACTTACCTCCTCATTTTCATGCACTTTATGGAGAGTATGAGATTTTGATTGATATTCGATTATGCTCGGTTCATAAAGGTGATTTCCCCACTAAGCAGCTTAAAAAGGTAATACAGTTTGCGAAAGAAAATCAAGAAGAATTATTAGAGTTGTTTTTTCAATTTAATCCTAATACTCGACGCCATGAATAAATTACCCCGTATTACTAAGATAGTATCAATTGAGCCGTATAAAATCACCGTAATTTGGACTACGGCTGAGATACGAGTGATAGATTTCGAGCCATTTTTTCAACAATGGAATAAAAACGCTAACGAACATCTTCTAGCACTGAAAGATTGGGAGGTATTCAAGCATGTGGCCGTAAATGAGTCAAAAACATTAGAATGGTTGAATCATACCTCTGTAGTAAATTTTAGAAACAAGCGTATTGAAGTTCCCACTAGCCTCGACCCAGACGTTCTTTATGAACAAAGTCATTTCATCAAGAACATAGATACAATTCCCGTAGGAGTTATGTTGAAAGAAGCCCGAGAAAAAGCAGGTCTTAGCCAAGCAGAAGTAGCTTTGAGCGCAGGTACAACCAGAAACTATATTTCAAGAATTGAAAACGGCAAAAGCGATATTCAATTAGAAACCCTTCACAAAATTGTAGCATTAGGTTTGGGAAAGGAATTGAAGGTGGAGGTGGTGGATACTAATCTTTAAAAATATGTTCGCGATGCCAACGAATATTCTCAATATTAGGGTAGTGTTTTGCTCCAAATGGCATCATGATCTTTTTTTGACGTAATTGTGCCAGACTGTAAGGGTGTTCTGTGTTTTCACTAATTTGTGAAGAAACCAAAATCCTAAAATGGTCATCAATACTTACAAGGCCTTTATCAAACGCTGTATGTAAGTTTGGACAAAGGGCTAATCCATTCGTGACTTTATCATCTTTTGAAACACTAAACGGGATAATGTGGGCAGCTTCAATCAAATCTCCGCCAAAATCAGTGATAAGTTTCATTCCTGACATACAGCAAGTGGAAGAGTAAACTTTTCTTATTAAGCGTGGAAATAATCCACTTCTGACAAAAACTTCCTCTTCATCGATTGAGCTGAAGCCAATATTATAAATTGGGGCTTCCTTTTCGTTCAACAAAAAGCCTTCTAAATCGTTGATGTATCCTTTCCCAAATTGTTTGGCGATGACGAATTGCTCCTTCGTTTTTGTAAAATAGGTCTCAAGAATGGTATGTTGTGCTAAAAGTCTAAATTCTGAATTTTGTAATAAGAGATAAAAGTCCTCCTGAAATGAAGCGTATTTAACCACGTCTTTTAAAATGTTGATGCTCCTGATGTGATTTGTGAGGGTAAAACCAAAATTGAGATGAAGTTTCCAAAAAGGCTCTCCCGCTAACTTTTCGTTTTGAAGATAATAAAAAGGCTGAGTAAAGTCTGGACTATGTGCTGTATCAACCAAAAGAGTCCAGTTTTCTCTAAAATGGGCTACAAAGTCTGGGTCAATGTAAAATTCATTCTTTAGAAAGTGTCCGTTTTCAATTAGCTCAATAATAGTCAGGATCAGAATAAGCTTATGTGGGGCATTTCCATATTTGGAAGTACCCTGTCGAATGGATTTGAGTTTTTGAATAGAACTTCGGACATCAATCATCTGAAACGAGCTTAGATGTGAAATAGATAAGTTTTGTAGATAATATAGCCACAATTTTTGTGGAGAGAAAGAAATCTTTCATTTTTTCCCTAAAATCACAAAACCCCCTCAGAAATGAATCTGAGAGGGTTTTTGTGGTAAAGGGCGGAACACTATATATTTTAATGTATTTTAACATATATGTTTAAAAATGCCTTTTTTTGGCTAATTAAGGCATTTTTTGAAATGTATTTTTACAATTTAATCTTAATAATATATAGTTTACTATCCCACTTGCTATCCCAAATGTTTCCGCTATATTTGTGAAGAGGGTAAATCAGCAGAATATGGCAACAACTAAACTGAAATTAAGAGCGGATAGAAAGAATAGTTTTGATAGTACATCTGTCTATGTTCAAGTCTGTATAAATAGTAGAGTAAAACTTTATCCAACTGGATTCAAGGTTAATCCAGAGCAGTGGGATGAGAAAAATCAAAAATTAAAGAAGTCTTGGGGTTATGGGTATGAGAAACACTTTGCTAAGATTAACAGAAAAAAAATACTAATAGATAGTATCATTGATGGAGCATTTATGACTAATACCTCCATCACATTTGACTTCATTGCATCTGAACTATTAAAATTAGAGGGACAAGAGTCAAGTGCAAATGGAGTTGAGCCCCAAAAGAATCTGTACGAAGTATTCGAAGAATATATCTCTGAAAGAGGAGCTTTTCAATCAAAGGAAATTGCAAAGCATAGGAAAACAACATTAAATAAGTTGAAAGGATATTTTGGTGAGAAAATACCTACTTTTCAAGATATAGATTATAGGTTTTACTCTGAGTATCGAAATTGGCTATTGGAAGAAGGTGAACTTGCTAATAGCAGTGTAAATAAGCAGTTTGATTACCTAAAAGGTTTTTTACGCTATGCTTCTAAATTAAAGCTATTTGATGATAGCATTTTAAATGATTTTGAAAGACTTAAAGAATTTGAAACTCATGTAGTGTATGTTACTCAGGAAGAGCTAAAGAAAATGTGGGAATTTAAACTTTCGAGTGATAAACTTGAAAGAGTTCGTGATTTATTTGTATTTGCTTGCGCTACAGGTTTGAGAGAGTCTGATTTTTCTAATCTCAAACCCGAAAATATAAAAAATAATGAGATTCAACTTATAACAGTCAAAACATCAGACCCCTTAGTTATTCCTTTAAATTACTATTCAAAAGCTGTTTTAGATAAGTATGAGAATCAACTACCGAGGTACTCCCAACAAAAATTTAATGATTACATCAAAGAGGTTGGTTGTGAAGTAGGAATAGACACTCCAGAACAAGTAATTACTTATAAAAAAGGTGTCAGAGTTGAAAGTATATTACCTAAGTATGAGCTCTTAACTTCGCATACTGGACGTAGGACATTTATAACACAATGCATTATGAGAGGTATTCCTATTCCAGTGATTCGTTCTATGACAGGTCACAAAGATTTGAAGTCTTTTCAAAAGTATATTAAGATAACAGATAAAGATAAGCATCAAGAAATGCTCAAATGGGAAAACTAGGTAAATCTTTACAAGAAAAATCGACAAAAAAAAGCAAAATAATTTTGTAATTTTTTTTAACCATAAGTATACCAAAAGTGTACACTTCGTGTAGAAATTACAGAGCTATTTTAGGGTTTTTGCAAAAGGTGTCAACTTTCAAGGTACGATTGTGTCTTAAAAATGACATTTTAAATTGTTTTTTAGTCGATTGTGTATTTTTGTTTTTATGGTGTCCCAAATTAACAAAATTCAAAAAGTATGCTAAAATCGGATTTGCACTAATAAAAAAAAGATAAATATATTTGCACATATTTAAACAAAAAGGGAAAAACATCAGTCCTTAAGTCGCCAAACTCCAAACTGATATATTTCCCTGTAAACACAAATAAAATTATGTATGAATCAAATTTAGCGTTCTTTACGGAGAACGCCAATAAACCTGCTGTTTTTTTAACAGTTGAAGAGTTCTCTACAATGGTTAGTTCAATTGTTGAGAGTAAACTAAATCAACTTCTGCAACCATCTCATCATGCCCAATCTTCACATAGGGAAGAACATTTCAATTTTACTCAAGCTGTTGAGTTTTTAAAGATTTCTAAGCCAACATTTATCAAGTTACGAAGAGAAGGGAAAATTAAGGGAATGAAAGTAGGCGAAAAACGTCTTTTATTTAGTCGTTTGGAGCTAGAAACTTTTCTCAAAAATAATCACGAATAATATCCCTGTAAATTCAAAATGAAGTAATGGAGCAAACAAATATTGTCCCAAATGGAGAACTATGTCTTTCTGATTTGGATAAGTATATAAATCAGGTTTGTAAGACTGATTTAGAAGTTGGTGTATTTGAGGAAAAGAAGAAGGCAATGACAAAGTTTCACAAGGTAAAAAAGGAACTTGAAAGATATGATTTACGACTTGATAGTATAAAACTTGAAATTGAGTATTCAGAAAAAGGTAAAAATGATTTCCGTCCTCTCAATGATTCAAATCTGTATGTTGAGTTAAGAGAGAAGAATATTAAAATTTCTAAAGCTGATTTAAAAGAAATCTTGAAAAGCGACTTTGTTAGGAAAGTAAATCCTATTGATAACTATTTTAGAAATCTACCTCCCTATGAAGATGATGAGCCAGATTATATTGAGCAACTTTCTAGCTATGTTTATGCCGATTGCCAGTCCGAATTTAATAAGCATTTTAAAAAGCATCTTGTAAGGAGTGTTAAATGTGCATTAGATGATAATTACTTCAATAAGCAAGCTTTGATTCTAGTACAGCCTGGTCAGAACACGGGAAAAACAAGTTTTTGTAGGTTTCTTTGCCCTCCAACTTTAAAGGACTATTTTGCTGAAGATATTACTACTGATAAAGATGGTTTGATTTTGTTAGCAAAGAATTTCTTGATTAACCTAGATGAGCTCAGTACCCTGCATAAGTCAGAAATTAACGCTTTGAAATCATATTTTTCAAAAAGTTGGATAAATGTCAGGATACCTTTTGATAGTAAAAACAGTAACATTTCCAGAAAATGTTCATTCATCGGCTCAACTAATCTTGGGCAATTTTTAGCTGATGAAACAGGTTCAGTTAGATGGCTATGTTTTCAAATAAATAGCATTAATTGGAGTTACAGTAATGATGTAAATATTGATAATGTATGGAGGCAAGCATATTATCTTTATAACACAAAGTATAAATGTGATTTAACTCCAGAGGAAATACAAGAAAACGAAAAAAGAAATGCTTCTTATCAAATAGTATCTATTGAAGAAGACTTAGTAGTAAAGTTCTTAGAAGTACCTAATGAATCTAATCAACATAGGCAGGAATTTCTACAGTCGAGTGATATTACCTCCTATCTTCAGCAATCTTCAGGTTTCACTAAAATCAACAGCATTCAGGTAGGAAAAGTGTTGTCCAAATACTTTAAGCGAGAAAAGAAGATGAAGCATAAAATTCAAGTTTATGGCTATTGGGTTGTTAAATCATCTATTTAAGTAAATTAAGTTACCTAGTTACCTACATTGAAATAAGTTGCTGATAGTCTTGTGATTATATTAGGTAGGTAGCCTAAATATAGTTAATGTAAGTTACCTACCTAGTCAATTTTAGAGTAGGTAACTTGAAATCTTACTTTCTAGGTAACCTACCTAATAATTTCTATTTAATTCATTGATTTTTAGGTGATTAATGTTTTTAGGTAATTAGGTAACTTGTTTTTAAAATTCTTTTGAAATGCACTTTCGATATACATTAGATAGAAGTACGCCAACGAAACTTTTTAGATGTCCCTTATGTGGACACAAGTCACTGAAAAAATATTGGGATAATCAAGAACTTGAATATTTAGAGCCAATTGTAGGTAGATGTAACAGAGAGGTTAATTGTGGTTACCATTTAACTCCACGAAAATATTTAGGTGCTGAAGAAGACTTATCATTCATAAGGCCTGAACCTACGAGCCTTCGGAACATAACTACTGAGGCTCCAACGTATATTAACTGGAGTCTGTTAGAGAAAGGCTATAAAAAATGTGTCTCGAATCATTTCATTGATTATTTAAAACATATTTTTAATAATGATATAGCCCTCAAGCTCATCGAAACATTTTACATTGGTTCATCCAAGTATTGGAAAGGAAGTACTGTATTTTGGCAAATTGATGAGAGAAAGAATATTCATGCAGGCAAGATAATGCTCTATGATGCTATTACAGGAAAGAGAAGAAAAGAGCCTTTTAATCATATTCAGTGGGTACATAGAGCAATGAAATTAGAAGATTTCAGGCTCCATCAATGTTTCTTTGGATTACATCAGCTTACTAGAAATGATGATAGGATTATAGGTATTGTAGAGTCCGAAAAAACAGCAATATTAATGACGGCTATAATGCCAAGTATTGTTTGGATGGCTTCTGGAGGCATGAATCTATCAATAGATGCTTTTAAGCCATTAAAACGGAAAAAAATAATTCTTTTTCCCGATGTAGGGATAAAGACTCCTAAAGGAACGCCATTTGATAAATGGCTGGCTAAAACTGATATCCTTACTGAAAAAGGGTATAATGTAACCATAATGGATGCCTTGGAATCAGTAGCAACAGAAGCACAAAGGCAACAAGGGTTTGATTTAGCGGATTACCTGATTAAAATAGATTTAGACTACGATTTAGCTCTTTCAGAAGGTAATTATCCTATAGTTTGGGATTTGTAATACAAATTATTAAAATAACAGAAATTATGAAAAATGATGATGAACAGGCTTCAAATAGAGCCAAGTCAGACAAAATTGATTTTAGAGTTCCCAACCTTCTTAAGCTACAAATTATAACAGAGGCTCAAAAGCAGAATTTAAAGGTAAGTCAGTTTATTGTTGGGGTGCTCAATGAACATTTCTCTGAATTAGAAAGAGCTAAAAAAAGAAAAGAGCTGAAGGAAAGATTACGTAATACTCCTACTAAAACTACCATATCAGAAGATTTAGAAAAAGTACCTGTTGTAAGTCCTACTAAAAATAAGCTTCTACTGGATTTTGTATTTCAATTAGTAATATTGCTCGTCATTGGAATTGTAATTTACCTTTTCAGAAAGTACAAAAATAGAGTGGCTAAAGCATCAACAGGTTTGCCAGACAGTCGAGTGAATTTTGTCTGAATATTTGTCCGACATTACAGTCGGACAAATGTCTTATTTGTGGAAAATTACTAAAATATTGCGTTTACGATTAACCAAGGCTGTTTGGGTGGGTGTGTGAGCGAGAATTAAGAGTGTCAGACAGCATTAAATGTGCTAAGATATATCGTTGTAAGCATGTTTGTATTTAAATAGTTATGGTGTCATAAAATCCAAAATATCAACAATTTTTAAAAATATTGCTTTTATCTGAATTGAGAGAATTAGCTATTTCTTTTTGTAGCTCAATGGAATCGTTAAGTCCATAGTTATGTACAATTAGCATATCATACAAGTTATCAATATAGTCTGAGTTTAGGTCAGACTCTAAGTCAAAAATAAATTTTTTGATTGCAGATTCTGTAATTATATCAAGATACTCAATATTTAAAACTGGTATCGGATATCCAACTTCATCTTTAAGCAAATTATCTTCAATGAATAATTGATTTAATGATGAGGTGCCAACGCCACATCCTTTTGCAAATATTTGATGAACGAGTCCATTTCTAACAAAATAAAGAAAAGAACCCTTACAGTTTTCATTTGAAGGGAAGTATGATGATGCGAAGAAATCTAAAAAATTATTTTTATCTCTTTTATTATACTGCTTTGTATATGCAACTCTATACAGCAAACCAAAGTAATCAATCAATGAAAACAGAAATAGTGCGTATGGTAAGTGTAAATTATCCTTGTTTGCTCTAAGTGCAGTAAGTTGTTTGTGAGTGGTTTCTACATATTGATATACGTATTGCTTTAAAACTTGTTCTTTTTTTGTAGCATGATTCATATTGAAGTAAGTTTATTATTTAAAGTTGATCCATTTAATATTATTTGTAATTCAATTATACTTATTATAAGATTTTAGAAATTATATGCAATGGCTTCACAATCAAGATAAATGCCAGTAGTCTTAAAACTTTGTAGTTTGCAATTAAAGATGATAATTTGGGGCTATAGGAATAGTATAATTTCGTAAATCTTCTACCCCAATTGCGTTTTAATAACCAATTATCTCTAAAGGAGCGTAAATCTAATACTACAGGATGATTATAGTTACCCATGGTAGCGGTAGCTATGAAACAACCTTCGTTACTTTTATTTTCAGTGCCTTCAGGAATAATTTTGTTTAGCCATTCGGAGTAGGTTTCAATATTGTAAACTTCAGAGTAGAAAGCTCGACACATAAATAAAAACTTGTCAGCAGGCAAAATAGCCTTATCGACGTATTTTTGATTGGGTTTATTGTTAATATCATGAAAAGCTTCATTTCCTGATATTCTTATATCAAGGATTCTTGAATCACAAACTTTCTTTAATTGATCTTTCGTAATTTGATAAAAGCCTTTTTCTTGAACTGCGTTTTTAACACCGATACCTACTTCAGTTGAAGTTTCATGAGGTAAAAGGGTGAGGTTCTCATTATCGTCAATATTGATAATCATTTGTCCATTACGAAGGAAAAACCAGTCACTACCTTGATAGAGATAATCAATTAATAAGACCTCAGAGTCTTTATTCTTTACCTGACGAAGATAAAAGTTAAATTGAAACCCCTTATAATTATTGCCTCTTGAAGTATTGTTATTATGCCAAGCGTAAATGTAGTACTGTTTAAACTTTCTAGGATATTCAAAATAGGTTACTTGCTGTTGCTTAAACTTATCAACTTCTAGTCTCGTAAAGCGATGTTTTAACTCTATTGACATAAGAATTATATTTAGAGTAACATTAAGAAATTTTAAGGGTTATAAACTAGCGCTCTAAGTCAACCAAATGAAATGAGCTTTTTTCTGAATCCAAACCTCCATTAAAAATTAATTCTTTGTAATTATCATAGATGAAAATTATCGTTTCTACTTCTTGATTTAGTAGCTTCTTATACGCTGTATGTAACCACTCGTACTTATCAGGAAAAGTGATTTGTCCATCTTTGAATTTTCCGATGAGGTCAGATAATGAAGGTTGTTTGGATATTTCGTGTTCAAATTTCCAGTTGGAAGAATTTTTTAATTGTTCTTCTAAATCTCCAAGAGTAAATACTGAGGTTCTTAATGTTTTTTCCATTTTACAATATGTTCAGCTAGCTGTCCCCCTTTTATTTATATATATAGGAATCGCTAACAAAACACTTGTTTTTTAAGAGCATATTCAAAAAAAAATAAGTGAATCGTGTGAGTAACGTATTTTTCACCTACTTTTGAGCAATTTTAACCTATCCATTTGACATGCTACAAAGAGCCTATTTAATACTGATTTTCTCGGTTTTGTTATATTCTAACTTATGCGCTCAATTAGTCTGGCCAGATTACCCTGATGGACGATTGTATAGAATAAATCTTCAAGAAAAGCTACTGGAACAAGAACTTTCCAATAATACTTGGACTTCAATAGGAGACATTATTTCTGAGAATATCCCTCTTTCTGAATTTCCTTCTAATACGAGAATCATTACCATCGAGATACCTCATAAAGCCACAGAAAGATACTTGCTTGTAGACTGTACAAATCAGGTATATCACTTTGATTTCAAGACAAAGGTTCTTAGAAGATTGGATAATACTTTTTATCGAGGATATAATTGTTTCAGTACTAGATTTATCAGAAAAGATACCATTTATAGCTTTGGTGGATACGGGTTCTGGCATACAAATAATATTCAAACATATTTTAAAAAGAATAGCCTTGAGTGGGAAAGTCTACATCCTACGAGTACTCCTCCTATTGCTATCAATCAAGGGTTAAATGCTTATCTGGAGAAAGGGGATGTATTCTTCTCAGCTTATAATCGCTTTCATTCTGACGCTGTAGAAGCTGCAAAAAGTAGTTTTGATGATGATGTGTATCTCTTCTCATTTAAAACGCAAGAATGGGAAAAGAAAGGGGAAATTAAGTATGAGGGCATCAAGAAGATATTTACTGATTTTGCAAAAACTCCTATTCTGTGGACAGGAAGGCACTTTCTAATTCAATATAAAGATGGTGCTGTTATTAAAATGTTAGTCATTGACCCATTTGCGAATACAGTTGCAATCTGGAAGGATGAACAAATGCTTTTTGAATCACAGATGAATGGTATTTCAGAGGAGAAACCTTTTGATATATATTGCTGGCATGACACCTTATACTTTTCGCAAAGTGCTTTAAAAAAGCATGGACTAAGACAAAAGTTAGCTATATCTCAAATAGTTAAACAAGCAAAGATAGATGGAGTACTTTATGGCACTGATACAAGTTCATACTGGTATGCTATGCTTGGTGTCTTAATCTTAGTAGTTGTACTAGGTCTGGTTTACAAGTCCAGATTAAAGGCTGATTCAAAAATTGAGCTGAAAGTTAATTTTAGTGACCAAGAGTTGAAGCTGATACAATTGTTACTAGAAGAAGAGAGTCGTGTGGGAATTGATAGCAATAAAATGAATGAAGTATTAGGGATAGAAGATAAGCTTCCTGAAAATCAAAGAAAGCTTCGAACAGAATTTATTAAAGAGCTAAATCGAAAATTAGAAAAAGAATACAAAGTAAAAGATGCGTTAATTAGAAAATCGTCGGAAAGTGATAAGCGATATTCGTTGTATTTATTATCAGATGAAGTATTAAGTCAACTTAAAGGAAAAATATCGTAATGCATGTTTAAAATGAAATGGGGTAGTAAAAATTAACTTAAAATTTTCACTACCCCATTTACTATCCCACTAAATCACAAAACCCCCTCAGAAATGAATCTGAGAGGGTTTTTGTGGTAAAGGGCGGACTCGAACCGCCGACACACGGATTTTCAGTCCGATGCTCTACCAACTGAGCTACTTCACCGTTCTGATTTCCCGTTACATTTTCGTGTTTTGTTCGTGTGTTTCGGGACTGCAAAATTAGTAGACAGATTTTAAAAACCAAAATGTTTTCGCAAAAAAAATGAAAAAAAATTGCGAAATCTCTAAAATTAGGGGCTTTTTGTTTGATTTTCAGAAAGTTACATCAATAAAAAAATTTATAAAAAAATAGAAAAAAATTAAAATAGTATGCTTGCATACTATTTTAATTTTGCCCATCTTTGCAATATGCAGTTTTTTCATGAAAAAATATTAAAAGAATATATTTGGTAGCTTTTTAAGACAAAATCAGGTAGTTTTTCAAAGATTTTGTCCCTACCAAAAGTAATCAGCAATAATCTCAACTTACTATGCAAGTCGTACAACAAATCCTATTTCTGTTAGCATTAGCTGCGGCAGGGTATTTTATCGGACAACGAATCAAAACTATTCGCAACACGATTTTACTGGGTCGTGATGAAGACCGTAGCGACCGTCCCGAAGAACGTCGTGCTATGATGCTACGAATTGCTTTTGGACAACAAAAGATGTTTGACCGCCCCTTGATTGGTTTAATGCACTTTGTTATTTACGCAGGCTTTTTGCTAATCAATGTCGAGGTGCTCGAAATCGTCTTAGATGGGCTTTTGGGGACTCACCGACTTTTTGCGCCAATTTTGGGTGACGTCTATCCCCTATTGATTAATTTCTTCGAAACAATGGCTTTTGGGGTATTGGTCGTGTGTGTGATTTTCTTGGTTCGTAGAAATATTACCAAAGTAGAACGCCTTCAAGCTACTCGCCACCGTGAGTTGAGTGGTTTTCCAGAAATTGATGCTAATACGATTTTGTTTTCAGAAATTATCTTGATGTTTTTTCTTTTGAGCATGAATGCTGCCGATAGCGTTTTGCAATCGAGAGGTGTTGAGCATTATCATCCTGTAGGAACGTTTGCATTTAGTGGATTTCTCAAACCAATTTTTGAGGGATGGAATACAACGGCTTTGATTGCCTATGAGCGATTGGCGTGGTGGTTACATATCCTTGGGATTTTAGCTTTTGCGGTATATGTAACTTATTCAAAGCATTTGCATATTTTCTTGGCGTTTCCTAATGCCTATTTTTCTAACTTGGAAGCCAAAGGACAAATGGCTAATATGCCATCTGTAACGCAGGAAGTAAAAATCATGCTGGGGCTCGAACAACCTGCCTCGGACGCACCTGCTGAAATTGGTCGTTTTGGCGCAAAAGACATCAAAGATTTGACTTGGAAAAACTTGATGGATGCCTATTCTTGCACCGAATGTGGTCGTTGTACATCGCAATGTCCTGCCAATCTCACAGGAAAGGCGTTATCGCCACGAAAAATCATGATGGATACTCGCGACCGTCTGGAGGAGGTTGGGCGCAATATGACGCAAAATAAAGGTCAATTCGTGGATGATGGTAAGTCGTTGTACGGCGATTATATCTCAGCCGAGGAGTTACGTGCTTGTACAACGTGTAATGCCTGTGTACAAGAATGTCCTATCAATATTTCGCCATTAGATATTATTCTCCAATTGCGCCGATACCAAATCATGGAAGAATCAGACGCACCAGGCTCATGGAATGCGATGTTTTCGAACTTAGAAAATAATCAAGCTCCTTGGAAATTCTCGCCAGCAGATCGATTCAATTGGGCGCAGAAGGAGGGATAGAGTAGCAAAGGCACAAAGTGTTTGTTTCATTCGAAAAAATTTGAGCCATAAAATTAACTTTCACTTTGTGCCTATGTGCCTCTGCCACTTTGTGCCTCAAAAAAACTTTTAACTCAAAAAAACAAAACACATTATGCGTCGCTTCATCAGCATACTTTTCGGGGTCATCGGGTTTGGAGGTATTCTCTACTTATTGGGACCCAAACCTGATGCTCCAACTTTGAAAGATTACAGCTTTAGTCTTCCCGATTCTTTGAGTGCGCTCGAAGCTCAGATAAATGCCGAAGAAAAAGCTGTGAAGGGGATTAGAGAAGACAATCAGGCAAGAATTATTTGGGCTGATTCTCTACAAAAAAAGCCAACCGATGTTGCGCTTTTGTATGTTCATGGTTTTTCGGCAAGTCAAGAAGAAGGTGACCCTGTTCATACCAATTTGGCAAAAAAGTACCATGCCAATTTGTACCTCGCTCGCTTGGCTGGTCATGGGATTAATTTGGGCGATAGCACCATGCGAAACCTTACCTCAGACCAAGTATTAGAGTCGGTAGAAAAGGCTTTGGCGATTACTAAAAAACTGGGTAAGGAAGTCATCGTAGTAGGAACTTCGTTTGGTGGGGCGCTTACTTTATATCTTGCTTCGAGGCATCCAGAAATCAAAGCGATTGTATTGTATTCGCCTTGTATTGAGATATTTGATAAAAATGCAGCAGCGCTTGATAATCCTTGGGGTAAAAAATTAGCTACCGCTATTATGGGCTCAGAAATACGAGATTTTAAACCCTACAATGCGCTTCATGCCAAATATTGGTCAACGCACTATCATGTGGATGGCTTAATTGCTTTGCAAAATTTCTTGACTCATGTGATGACTCCAGAAACATTTGCAAAAGTAAAATGCCCAACTTATTTGGCTTATTTTTATAAAAATGAGCAAGAACAGGATAAAGTAGTATCAGTGCCTGCTATGCTCAAAATGTATGATGAATTGGGCGTTGATGCTTCGAAAAAGGAGAAACAAGCATTCCCTAATGCGGGCAATCACGTTATAGCCTCGTATGTGCTTTCGAAAGATTATGAAGGAGTACAAAAAGGCACAGAAAAGTTTTTAGACGAAAAGGTTTTCCGACCATAAAATATTTCAACAGATGTCACAAGCGCTAGAATTCAAAGTGCCAACCATGGCCGATATGGCTATGCAAGGCGAAACCCCAGAAATCTTATTTTGGGTAGGTTGTGCAGGGTCATTTGATGACCGATATAAAAAAGTTACGATTGCTTTTGCCAAAATTCTTAATCGTGTAGGAATCAAATTTGCCGTTTTGGGCACTGAGGAGTCATGTACTGGCGACCCAGCTCGTCGTGCAGGTAATGAGTTTTTATTCCAAATGCAAGCTACCATGAACATCCAAGTATTAGATGGATATGGTATCAAGAAAATCGTTACGGCGTGTCCGCATTGCTTTAATACCCTCAAAAATGAATATCCTGCCCTTGGTGGCAACTATGAGGTATTGCACCATTCGGAGTATTTACAACAGTTGATTAACGACGGTAAAGTCAAAATGGCCGAAGGTGGTAGTTTCAAGGGTAAAAAAATTACCTATCATGATTCTTGCTATTTGGGTCGTGCCAACGAGGTATATGAAGCGCCAAGAGCAGTATTAGAAGCCCTTGATGCCGAATTGGTAGAAATGAAGCGTTGTCGTACCAAAGGCCTGTGCTGTGGTGCTGGTGGTGCACAAATGTTTAAAGAACCCGAAAAAGGGAATAAGGATATTAACGTAGAACGTATCGAAGACGCTTTAGAAACAGGCGCACAAACCATTGCGGTAGCTTGTCCATTTTGTATGGTCATGATGTCGGATGGCGTAAAAAATAAAGAAAAAGAAGACTCCGTAAAAGTTTATGACTTAGCGGAACTCATCGACGCAAGTATGTAGTTGTTGGTGTAGGCTTTGACAAAGAGATTCTCTATTTTATCTTTGTCAAAGCTTACTAAAAGCCATTACAATTATGTACGTAGCATTCGAAAATATATCTCCTTCGGCACGTGTTTGGGTTTATCAAACAGAACGCCTTCTTTCATCTGACGAAACAGCTTTTGTTGGTCAATATCTTCAACAACAAATTGAACAATGGGCAGCACATGGTGCACCACTGTTGGGAGCTTTTCAGATTATTCAAAATCGATTTATTATTGTAGCCGCCGACGAACAGCAAAATGCTGCTTCGGGTTGCTCTATTGATGCCTCTGGACGTTGGTTTAAGGAGCTTGGGCAACATTTGAACATTAGTTTTTTCGACCGCTCAATTGCCTATTTTAAAGGTGATACCATCGAGACTGTCGAGATGTTGAAAATCAGAGGACTGGTGACTTCTGGAGAAATTACACCCGAAACGCCTATTGTCAACACACTGGTAGCAACCGTTGCCGAATTCCAAGAAAAATGGACGCTTCCTGCAGGAGAGTCATGGATGGCGCGATATTTTAAGCAATTAGTTTAGTTTTTAGGGCTCAGGGTTTAGGCAAGGAGGCAATAGTATATTGTTCTGACAGCTCAAAGCCAAAAGCCGATTAGGTCCATCAACAAACAATTAAAATCAAAATGGCTGAGAATTTATTCATTCCAGAAACAAAAGATAGAAAAGAAATATACGAGGCTGTTATCCCACAGATAGAAGCTTTGATTAGTACCGAAAGTGATTTAATCGCCAATTTGGCAAACATTTCGGCAGTACTCAAAGAAGCATTTGGTTTTTTCTGGGTAGGTTTTTATTTGACCAAAGGAAATCAACTTGTTTTAGGTCCATTCCAAGGTCCATTGGCTTGTACTCGTATCAACTTTAACAAAGGAGTTTGTGGTCATTGCTATACCACAAAACAGACGGTAATTGTACCCGATGTAGAAGCATTCCCTGGGCATATTGCCTGCTCTTCGGCCTCAAAATCGGAGATTGTATTGCCAGTTTTTGACAAAGAAGGAAATGTGGCGATGGTATTAGACGTAGATTCTGACTTGCTCAACGACTTTTCGGAAGTAGATGCCGAAGGTTTAGGGAAAATCATGAACGCCTTGGAAAAAACGCTCTAAATTTCTGTGATGCTGAATCGTCTCTAATTTAGTGAATGACTGATTATTTTGCGTCAGTAGAGACGCAATGATTGGGTCTAAATCCGAGTTATATTATCAAAAAAAGCGGTCGAAAAATTAATTTTCGACCGCTTTTTTTTGATAAAGTTGGAGAATAATTCTAAAACAATTACTCATCTACTCAATCACAACTCACTCAATAAAGAATGCCTGTTGATTTATTTAATCAAATCAGCTAAAGTAGTGTCTTCCAATACCGTAAGGTTCGCATCACGCCATTTTTCCATTACGCTACGAAGCGAACAAGCTTCTTCACTCACACAGTCGTCACATTTGCCATAAAAATGCAAAGAAACACAAAGTGTTGGAGAAATTGGACCATCTATAATGCGGATAATTTTAGCAAAAGTTACTTGATCGGGAGACATTCTAAGATAGTATCCGCCCCCTTTTCCTTTTTGACTTTGCAAAATGCCGTGATTTCTGAGTTCCAATAAAATAGCCTCTAAGAATTTCTTTGGAATGTGCTCTGATTCGGCAATATTGGCAATCAACAAAGGACCTTTCTCATATTCACGAGCTAGTACTTTTAAAGCTTTTAAAGCGTATTTGGCTTTCTTGGAAATCATATTCTGTTTAGTTTCTTGATGCTTGAATCTTTTACTAAAGGACTTTTGGGCTCGAATCAATGGAAGCCTTTCTCCTCCATAACAAATCCAGTATCCAGAGTAGTTCTATTTGCTTTATAGACAAAGCTACATAAAATTTATGGGATTTGATAATTTTTCTAAAATTTGAATATGCTCAAAAAATGACTATATTTCAGTGAAAATGCTAATTTTTTCGTAAAATAATTATAGTTATAAGATGAATAGAAAATGATTTTTATCCTAAAACTGTTTCATCTGTCATCGACTAGCAAAGAATAGGACAACAATGAATATATGCTCATAGCCTGTTGTCTCCATATATCATTTCAATTATGATAAAAACTCTCTTTTCATGAATAACTCCACAGATGTTATAATTGTTGGAGCTGGTTTTGCGGGACTCACAGCCGCCAAAGCTTTGCTTCAAGCTGGAAAAACGGTGCGGATTCTCGAGGCCCGCTCTCGTGTAGGCGGACGCGTACATACCGAGCACTTCGAAGGCTTTTATCTCGATATGGGAGGTACATGGGTTGGCCCTTCTCAGGATCGAGTGTATGCCATGTTGAAAGAATATCACCTAGCGACATTTCCTACCTACGATGAAGGAAAAAGTACCCTGATGATGAATGGAAAGCGTAAAAACTATAAAGGACTAATTCCTCCCCTGCCTATTCCTGCGTTGCTGAGTTTAGATTTTGCGATAAAGACAATCAATAAGTTATCCAAAACTGTTGACCTTTCCAGTCCTTGGAATACGCCAAATGCATACCATTGGGATAGCATGACTTTACAAACTTGGATAAATCAACAAATGCGTTTTAAAACAGCTCGAAAACTTTTTGGAATAGCATCTGAGGCGATTTGGGCAGCGTATCCCAATGAAATATCTATGCTTCATGCGCTATTTTATACCAAATCAGGAAGAGATTTTGATACCTTGATGAATGTGAAAAATGGAGCTCAAGAAGAACGAATTTTGGGTGGAGCACAAACTTTAGCCATCAAAATGGCAGATGCCTTACCCGAAAACACTATTCTACTAAATCATCGTGTAGACGCAATCGTGCAAGATGAACACGGTGTAGAAGTCACAGGAAAGGATTTTCATTATCATGCTTCCAAAATTATAGTGGCAATTCCTCCAACCTTGACTCATAAAATACGGTTTTCGCCAGCCCTACCAGCCAACCGACAGCAGTTGGTACAGCGTATGCCAATGGGAAGTGTTTGGAAATGTTATGCAGTATATGAAAAACCATTTTGGCGAGA
Source organism: Flectobacillus sp. (assembly GCF_049240685.1). Classification (NCBI taxonomy): domain Bacteria; kingdom Pseudomonadati; phylum Bacteroidota; class Cytophagia; order Cytophagales; family Flectobacillaceae; genus Flectobacillus; species Flectobacillus sp. Next base: position 7,369 of record NZ_JBMLSD010000487.1, on the reverse strand, counting down.
AAAAGGCTTGAATGGTTTAGCCGCAAGTGATGAAGGATATGTGAGTGTCACTTTCGATAATTCTCCAAAAGATGGCTCGAAGGGAATTATGATGGGATTTGTATTGGCAAATCAAGCAAAAGCTTTCTCTCTTTTATCAGAACAACAACGTAGGGAAGTTGTGCTAAAACAGTTTGCCCAGTTTTTTGGTGAGGAAGCTCAAACTCCCCTATTCTATGTGGATAAATCTTGGGCAGAAGAAGAGTTTTCGGGTGGGTGCTATGCTGGACTGATGCCTACAGGAGCTTGGACGAGCCTAGGGAAACACCTTCGTGAACCTGTAGGAAACATCCATTGGGCAGGTACCGAAACCGCCGAAATTTGGAATGGATATATCGATGGAGCTATTCGTTCAGGAGAAAGAGTGGTCAGTGAAATCTTAGAAAAAAAATAAAAATAGCCTTGTAATTGATTTTTCGGCTATTTGTTAAACTTTTGTTAATGCATACTTGTGTTATCCAAAGGCCGTTGTAAAGACATAAATTGATATTTCAAAAACAAATCTTTGTACTATTATGAAAAAAATAATGATGGCCTTGGCAATGTTTGGTGGCGTTTTATTCTCGACTCAAGCACAAAATAACGATAAAGCCCCTGTGAAAAAAATTGAAGTGACTGGTACTGCCGAAGAAGAGGTATTGCCAGATAAAATCTTTGTTTCGGTTACTTTGAGAGAATATTTCAAAGATAAAGACAACAAAAATCGAGTAGATATTTTGGTATTAGAACAGCAATTACAAAAGGCTGTGGCTGATGCAGGTTTACCTAAAGAGTCCCTAACGGTAGGAGGTATCAACGGATATCGTGAATGGTGGGGAAAGAAAAAGCCGACTAATTTTTTAGAAAGTAAAACCTATACTTTGGCATTAGCAAACCTTTCAAAAATTGATGCTATTCTGAACCGTGTAGATGAAAAAGGTATTTTCTCTACCAATATCGAGCGCTTTGAATACTCAAAAATTGAGGAGCTAAAAAAACAAGTAAAAATCAAGGCTCTCCAAAATGCTAAAGAAAAAGCAAACTACTTATTAGCAGGAATCGGCGAGCAGTTGGGTGAAGCTTTGGAGATTTATGAAATAGATAATGGCTATTATCCTCAACCTATGTATGCTGCCATGAAACGTGAAATGGCAATGTCCGCAGACGCCGCTCCTATGCAAGAGAGTACAGTAGATGTACAAAAAATCAAGGTGAGATTTGATATGAAAGCTGTGTTTAAAATCAAGTAAAGTGTTAAGTATTAGTGCAAATACGCTTTAGGCTATAGGCCGTAGGCGTTAGGCAAAATAGAAACGCTTTTAAACTTTTAGCTTACAGGATATAGCGTACAGCCTATTGCAAGTTAAATTACAATTATTCAGGTGATTATATCA
>NZ_JBMLSD010000487.1:0-5857 GCF_049240685.1 Flectobacillus sp. | reverse complement strand
TACAGCCTATTGCAAGTTAAATTACAATTATTCAGGTGATTATATCAAAAAAGGGTGTCGATTTCGACACCCTTTTTCTTATTCATACAAAGGTTGATCAAATAACTCAACTTCTGGAACTTGGCTAATATCAATAAGCTGAACCTTGTATCTCAAATAAGCAGGAGATTCTAGGTCTGCCTCATTGGGTATTTTTTGGCAGAAGGTATCAATCATACGTCTGATACGCAAAGTATCGTCTTCCTGTTTGTAGTTGAAAGTAGCTTGTTTATGTTCAACTTTTTCCTCTTCTTCCTCATAAATTTCCTCTTCTTCTTCCAACACTACAACTGGAGGTTGTACAACAGCGACACGTTGGGGATTAGGGTTTCCTACGGTAGGTATTGGTTTGGGCGAGGCAGGTCTATCAATTAAATCCTTGAGTGTTGGTTTTGGTCTAGCAGCTACAAGAGGTTCTTTCTCATCCAAAGGTTTGTTAACGATATTGATAGGAAGTGGAGCATCATCTGCCAAATCGAATCCAGCTGCAATAACTGTAACACGCATTTCTTCACCCAAATCATCATCTAAAATAAAGCCTAATTTGAATCCAGCTGGAGCTTGGCCTATTTCTTTCATGATATAATCGGTGATAATTTGTTGTTCTTTCACACCCATTACCTTGGCTTTGCTAGTAGCTACAGTTACAAGGATACGTTTTGCCCCTTTGATATCTTTGTTGTTAAGCAACGGCGAATCGAGGGCACTTTTGATTACTTCAGAGGCCCGATTTTGACCTTTAGCTGAAGCTGTACTCATCACAGCCTGTCCTGCATTGCTTAATACTTTTTTAACATCCTTGAAGTCGGCATTGATTTTACCAGATTTGGTAATTACTTCGGCAACAGACTTTGCTGCATTGGCCAATACATCATCGGCATGCTCAAATGCTTCTAGTATATTTAGATCTTCATAAATCTCTAGTAATTTATCATTTAACACCACCAAAACCGTATCGCAAGTACGCTGTAGTTCTTCGATACCACGCATGGCAGCGTCGATTTTTTCAGTTCCTTCCCAAGAGTAAGGAGCTGTAACAATGGCTACAGTTAAAATATCAAGGCTTTTAGCCACTTTAGCAATTACAGGAGCAGCTCCTGTACCCGTACCGCCACCCATACCAGCGGTGATAAAAACCATTTTGGTACCACCTTCCAACAACGCCGTAATTTGAGCTGCACTTTCTTCTGCTGCCAAGCGCCCTTGTTCTGGTTCAGTACCAGCTCCAAGGCCTTCGGTAAGAATAGCGCCTAATTGAAGTTTAGTAGGAACAGAATTGTCGTTCAGGGCTTGTAAATCAGTATTACAAACTACAAAATCAACATCCTGAATTTTCATTTCATACATGTGACGAACAGCATTACTACCGCCACCACCAACGCCTATGACTTTGATAATATTAGAAGGCTTATCATCCTTTAGTTCGATATTATGATCAAAAAATGCCATACGCTTAAACGGGTTAAGGATTAATAATATTCAGTAAGGATAAGGTTTGGATTAATTTGCAAGAGAAACAAAGTAATCGGATATTCAGTAACTGTAACTCGGTCTGTTTACTTTGGTGTGCAAACCGCAAATTTAAGCTCTCAAAATTACAAATAATTTTAGATTACTCAGGTATTGTAAATACCTATCAATATGACATATAGTATAAAATTACACAAAAGTTGTCAGATTGGTACACTATACTTTTGATTATCAGTATATTTTAGTGAGTGGTTAATTCATTAACTTTAAAATCCCCATTTTTTGTATGCCATAAAACCCTAAAAAGTTGGAGTTTGACTCTTTATTCAAGCCCCCAACTTTGCGGTTATTCGCTATCACCCCATTTCCATTCTCGACCAAGTTCTAATTCTTTACGAAGGTTTTGTTTGATGAAAAAGTCTCTTGTAGAGTAATAGTCCATTTTTTTAGCAGGAATTTCTTCGGCATTCGCAAGGGCATACAACATCATGGCTGTGTAACGAACGGTATTGTTTATTTCGTCTTTTTTAATCAAATCAAATCTATCACAGTTGGCATGATAACATCCAATCGCCTCGGGGGCAATACTGCCAATAGGCGATGCCGTTGGAATACCTTCAAGCATAAAGCTTTGGTGATCAGAATGTAGACCCGCCTGATTGATAATCGTATTTTTGAAGGAAGGTTCAACCTTTTGAATTACCTGCCCAAATCTCGTAAATAGTGGTACCATCTCGCCACGCCCCGAGGTATTAAAACCATTGGCATTGTTGGCCATATCTAGGTTAAACATAAACGCCACCTTGTTGATAGAGTTACTTTTGTTGAGTTTTTCAATCATGGCTTTTGAACCTAACAAACCTTCTTCTTCGCCCATAAACATCACAAATTCGATTGTTCTTTTGGGTTTCAGTTTTAAGGCTTGAAAAGTGCGAGCAATATCTAAAATTGAGAACGAACCAATACCATTATCGAGCGCGCCATGTGCCAAATCCCATGAATCGAGGTGGCCACCAATGATGATTTTCTCATTTTGGTGACGTTTGCTACTCCCTTTGAGCGTTGCAATTACATTACGAGCTTTAATCATACGACTAAAGTTTTTCATGTCAATCATGGCTACTAAATTGGGTTCTTGACTCAGCCACGCACGAAGTTCCATGCCACTTTCGAGCGATATGCAAACAGCAGGGATTTCAATCAAACTTCCTGTTACAGAAGCTGTGCCTGTCAATAGTACATTACCTTTTACCGTATTTACAAAAATAACCCCAACGGCACCATATTGCATTGCCAGTGCTGTTTTCTCAGAACGGTGCAAGTTCCTTGGTCCTTTTATTGGAGCTAGTAAACCAATATTTACGAGCGCTATTTTGCCCGAAAGTTTGTCTTTTACCGCTTGAAAATCGCCTTCTAGTCCATTTCCTACGTCAACTATCTCTGAGGTAACTTTGGACTCTACAGGAGTCATAGCTAATGAAACAACTTCGACATCACGGAAATTGTCGCTTTTACGCGGTGCAATCGCTAAAGTAACGGTATCTCGCGACCAGGCTTCAACCTGAAAAGGCTGATATTTTACATCGCTAAATCCATAAGATTTGAGGAGAGTATGTGCGTATTCTTCTGCTTTTTTGCCATTACTACTACCCGTAAGACGATGGCCGATAGTTTTGCAGGCTTGTCCCAATGTTTCATAAGCTTTTCCATTGGACAAAACTTCTGTATTGATTTGGCGAAAAATTTCCTCCAATTCGTCTGTTTCTTCCTTAATTGGATTATAAGCAGCAGTGCCAATAAGTGATACAAGAACAAGCAGGCTCAATATACTTTTTTTCATAATATTATATTAAACAAAATTTGCTAAGAGTGGACACACCCAATAGAACACAATCAAAACGAAGTAAGTTACTCAAACGAGGCTACATGGTTATTCTCAAGAGAATTCAAAATTGGCGATGAAAGGTAGATGGTAGTTATAAGAATGTTGATTACAATACTATATAAATGACTATACTCTCCTAATTTATCGTACAAATAGTTGATTTCCAAAGAAAAGCAATGCTCAACTGCTTGGAGATGCTGTCGTCTAGGTTTATGGGAATTTGTATTAATCGAAATTTACAAAAAAAACTTTATGTGGTAAATGGTTGACTATCAAAAATTAGTATGTGTATGGTTTGATAAAAAAATACGCTCTACATAAAGGTTAAATATTTACTGAAAAAGGCAAAAAACTCCACAATCTTACTGAAGCTTCTTGCCTATTTCTTATGATAAAAGAGTGAAAAGCACCTTTGATTTGGCCCCTAATACTTGGCTAACAAGTAAGTGATAAGTGGTTTGTTTTAGGCAACAGGCATTAGGCAAAGAGTCTTAAAATGTTTGTTGATAACCACAGATATACTTTTGTACCCATAGCCGCAAGCGAAATAAATAAAGAAAATTTTAACGACCTTTTACCTAATGCCTATAGCATAAAGACAAGCACTTAAATCTAACTTTGCACGCCTTATTTGGTACTACCATATTGTTTAGGATATACATCTTTTTGATATTTGTCCCATTCACCTTTTTTGTAGTGGTTGTCACCAAAATAAGTAATAATTTGGTGAAACTGCAAGGCATCCTGATAGCCTGGTACTGGTTGAATCATATTGAATTTTTCGTCCAAGTACACAATCGTAGGAAATGACATTTTGCCCTGAAGCAATTGTACGCCTGCTTGGTTATAACCGTTTTGCCAAACAAACTTCTGAGTTCCAATCGTAATATCTTCTTTTTGCTCGGCGTCAAGTTTGACTGCATAGTATTTCTGATTGATAAACTCAATCACCTTGGGGTCGGTAAAGGTTTTTTGATCCATTACTTTACACCATCCACACCAGCCTGTATACACGTCGATAACAATTTTTCGGGGCTCTTTCTGAATAGCTTGAAAGGCTTGTTCTAGCGTCATCCAGTTGATTTTGGGCTTGCTAGCATTGTCTTGTGCATGCGTAAAATGAGCAGAAAGAAAGCAAAGTAATACTAAAAAAAACTTTTTCATATCCTATAATAAAAACGTAGTTTTAAACCAATAAAACTGCTGACATACAGTTTGCTAACTACAAAGTTACAGGCTTAACTCAAGATTCCTCCCACTTTTTGGAGTAATTTTAATGTAGCCTTAATTCCTTCGTCTTCGCTAAGTTCTTCTCCTTCAAATTCGATACCAACGATACCTTTAAAACCAGCTTCTTTGACAATTTTCATCAAACGCATGTAATCCATATTGCGCTCATTGCCGTCGGCATCAAAAACATTTGTTTTGGCACTAACGCCTTTCGCAAATGGCATCAACTCTTTTACGCCTTTGTATCGGTCGTATTCTTCTAGGCAAGTTCTCCAGTTGGCAGAGTCACGCTTGATACAGAAATTGCCAAAATCTGGTAAGGTGCCGCAGTTTTTCATGTTTACCGCTTTCATGACACCTGAAAGCCATTCGCCATTTGACGAATATCCTCCGTGGTTTTCCACAATAACATTTATCTTCATTGTAGCCGCAAACTCGCTAAGTTTTGCCAAGCCGTCGGCGGCATTTTTTGCTACTTCTTCGGCAGAGCCTTTACCTCCTGCATTTACACGAATAGTTTTGCAGCCTAAAAATTTGGCAGCTTCTACCCATTTTTTGTGATTATCTACAGTTTGTAATCTTTTCTTTTCGTCAGAATCTCCCATATCGCCTTCTGCATCACACATAATGAGGTGATTTTTGACACCGTTATCGTTGCAACGCATCAGCAATTCTTTCAAATAGGCGCTATCTTTTCCATTTTCTTTAAAATCTTTAGTGGATGACTTAAAGCAAGTATTTACGTATTCTACAATACCGATACCAAAATCTTTACGAGCTTTTACAGGAAAATCAAGGTTGGTCATTTGTCCACCAAAAATCGCCTTGTGCAAAGACCATTCGGCCAAAGAAATTTCGAAGAAAAGTTTTTTGCTAGCTTCAGAAGTAGCTAATACTTCTGGCGCAAAAGCCATTACACCGCTGGCAGCAGCAAACGTTTTGAGAAAGTCACGACGTGAGTTCATTGGATAATATTTGTTAAATTGTTTATTGGTAAGTAAGTGAGCAAAATTAAAGTTTTTTTAGGCAACAGGCATAAGGCACAAGGCAAAGAGTGTTAATTAAGTGAGCAGTGTTAGATTTATTTTTTTTGTTTTAGGCTCAAGGCAAAATGCTGTGCTTGCCTAATGCCTACGGCTTATAGCCTAGAGCCTAATGCCAGGCACAAGGCAAAGAGTGTTTAATTGTTTTTTGGTAACAATAGATATATTTCTACCGAATGCCTACGGCTTA
>NZ_JBMLSD010000486.1:0-1360 GCF_049240685.1 Flectobacillus sp. | reverse complement strand
GATACTGTTCAAAAAAGTGTGTAAAGTCCAAAAATCTGATTTTTGTGTTGAAATAACAAAAACAACAGAAAAATGAACTTTACACAAGAACAAATGTCAGAAATATTTGACGAAATTGCAAAGAAAAAGGATGGGTATAGGGAACTACTTAAACTATCTTTAGAGTCTATCATGAAAGCGGAACGTCGGGAGTTTAACAAGGAACATTCCGATAGTTCAAATGGTTATAGGATGAGTAGTGTTTTCGCTCACCGAAGTAAATTAGAGTTAGTGATACCAAGAAGTCGCCATCACAATTTTTATCCCTTAATTCTTGCTCTGATAAAGGATCAGGACAATGAGAGTAAGGAACTAGCGTTTGAGCTATATAGAGCAGGATTGACGACAGAGCAGGTTGGCTCTATGTTCAATAAAATATATGGTCAATCTTATAGTAAAGCGGCCATAAGCTCTATGATGCAAACGGCTCGCAAAGATGTATTTGCTTGGCTAGAAAGAGAACTAGAAGAAGAATATCCAATCATTTACATTGATGCTACATACTGGCATACGAGAAGAAATGAGAGTGTTTCCACGGAAGCCTATTATACCATTTTAGCTGTCAAAAAAGATACTTCGAGAGAGGTCTTGAGTATAATAAATCACCCTACAGAGGGTTCTAATAATTGGGAGGAGGCATTTCTAGCCTTAAAAAAGCGAGGTATGAAAAAAGTGCAATTGGTAGTATGTGATGGACTTCAAGGCATAGAAAATGTGATTAAATCGGTCTTTCCTCAAGCTGTTGTACAATTGTGCACAGTTCATTTAACTCGCAATGTATTAGCTAAGGTAAAACCCAAACATAAAGCTGAGGTAGCCTCCGATTTAAAGGCGGTATTGAATCCTGATAATCCTCAAGATACACCAAAGCAAGGAATAACTAAGTTTCAAGATTTTATTGATAAATGGATAAAAATATATCCTTCATTGAAGACATATAAAGCTCCAAGGTATCATTTATACTTTAATTACCTAAATTACGAAATAGATATAAGGCGCATGATATATACGACCAATTGGATAGAAAGGCTCAATAGAACCTATAAAAGAACATTGAGAATGAGAACTTCTATGCCAAGTCCAGAATCCGTATTATTCTTGCTCGGAAGCACAGCTATGGATAGAAAGGAATACTCTTATCCCATTTATCAATTTAAAAACTCAAGTAAAATAATATTTGAATGATTAATTTTGTAAAACCCCAAAAAAAATCTGGAGAAGAAGAGTCATTCTCCCATAGAATGATTCTTCTTCAAAAGAAATAAATTGATTTAATAACCCTCAACCAAAAATCAATTTACACACTTTAGTGAACACTACC
>NZ_JBMLSD010000485.1:3592-27846 GCF_049240685.1 Flectobacillus sp. | reverse complement strand
TCCTTTTTCGACCGCTCTTTTGATTTTGTAATACTTGATTAATCAGCTTAAGACGCAAAACATTGCGTCTCTACTGGTAAAATATAAATTTTTAAAATAATCACTCAACCATCAATGATTAAACGTCAGGATGCTTCCTAATACTATTTATCAGCTACTAAAATCATCAGTTTTACCTTCCTTTTTCCATCGGTTAGAGTTAAACCAATCTTTTCTAACTCCTCCATACAAGCCATTGGTTTTTCGGGATACCAAGGAAAAGACAAATTGTATTTTTTAGTTATTCCTGTTTCATCAATAATTGGTTTACTGAGGTTCTCCTCTAAAAAAGATGCTAGATTTTCCAGTCTTCCACTTTTCATCTCAAGTCCATTTGCGGATGTAGAAACGGAAGGTTTATCATCAATCTTGGCTTCTTCCATTTTGACTGCATCACTTATTTTTGTCAAAACTTTTACATCAATTTCTCTTTCTTCAAACTTCACCTTCACGGGAGCGATACCGCTCAAATACCCTAGAATGGCGCTTGAAGCTTGTTCTTTAGTGAATTTAGGTGCATATATTTCCAAACCAATTGCTTGGTCAGGCGCACCCCATCCACGGTAATATGATTTTGGATTTTCCCATCTCGTCCTCGTTCTGTTGGGATAATTATACAATATCTCATAGATGGTTGAGTATCCCATATTGATAAAAGTGAGCCTTCCATTTTTAAAAGATTTATACACGCTATAGGCATTCTTATCAAATGGTTTTTGTACAATTTGAACATCGTCTTCTCCTTGGGCTGAGCCTATTAGATTTTCTATCTCAGTCTCCATTCCATCTGAGTATTGGGCAGTTACTTTTTTTCCTGCAATAAGTTCTTTGATATGTTTTTCTGTCACCAATCCTGCGGTGGTAATACTTTGTACCATTCCACTCTTATCAATAAAGATGGTATGTGGCACAGCCTCATGAGGGAAATACTTCACATATTGTTGGTCGTTAGTGTCCAAAACTACAGGCAGTGCCAGTTTTCTATTTTGGAGGAATTTGATAATTCTTGCTTTTTTGTCTTGAGCAATGGTAATAATTTTCAAGTCCTTCTGATAATCCTTTTGCCACTTTTCTAATTTCGGAAAAGATTCGATGCAAGGTCTACAACTAGTTGACCAAAAGTCAATAATGACAGCTTTCCCCTTAAAATCAGAAAGCTTATAGCTCATCTTTGAGTCGTTGAGCACCTCTTTAAATACAATTTCAGGAGCAGGTTTGCCAATGAGTTTAGAGGACTGAGCATTTGAAAAAAGTGGAAATAGCGCCATAAAGGCAATTAGTGTAATTTTTGTGTAGGTCATTGAATTGTGTAGTTTGTTTTTTGAAAATACTTATCAAGTAAATGGTAAAAGTCATATTCGTTAACGAAGAAGATTGTCAAAAATTACACTCACTTACTTTTATAAAAATAAAAATCGGAGCTTCTTTAATAAAATATTCTGCTAAAAAAACTCCGATTATGCGTTAAATTACTTACCTATGACATTTCGCCTGCCAGCGGTTTCTTCAAAATGGTCTTTATTTCGTCTAATTTATCGGTCTTTCCTAATGCATACATCATCTTAGTTACCGCAGCTTCTGTAGTTAAGTCAGCACCGCTAACTACACCAACTTCCTGTAGGAAATGACTTGTTTCGTATCGTCCTTGAATCACTCGTCCGCCATTGCATTGTGACACATTATAAATGACGATTCCTTTGTCGATACTTTGCTGAATCAAATCCAAAAACCATTGTTCGGTTGGAGCATTTCCAGAACCATACGTTTCCATAATGACACCACGCAAACCTTCAATTCCAAGAATACTTTTAACGACTTTTTCGGAAATCCCTGGAAAAAGCTTCAAAATCACTACATTCTCGTCTAATTGGGTATTTACTTTCAATTGGACATTTTGCTTGTAATGACCAATAAAGGGATAATTATATTCTATTCTCACACCTGCTTCGGCGAGTGGAGGATAATTCTCAGATTCAAAGGCATTGAACTGAACACTCTCATGCTTACGTGCGCGATTTCCTCTCAATAATAGTGAGTTAAAATAAATACAAACTTCTGAAATAATAGGTCGGCCATTCTGTTTGGCTGCCGCAATTTCAAGTGCTGTAATAAAATTTTCTTTGGCATCTGTACGAGCTACACCAATGGGCAATTGTGCCCCTGTCAGAATTACAGGTTTATTGAGGTTTTCTAATAAATAACTCAAAGCTGAAGCCGTGTAGGCCATAGTATCCGTACCATGAATGATGACAAACGAATCATACTCATGGTATTTCTCACCAATGATTTCAGCCAAACGCACCCACAAAGCTGGCTTGATGTTAGAAGAATCGAGGAGTTTTTCGAAAGTAAGCACCGTGATTTCAAAATCCAAACGTGCCATTTCGGGAAGATTGTCAGGAATTTGGGCAAAATCAAAGGGTACTAGGCTATCGGAGTGGTGGTCGTAGGCCATACCCAGCGTTCCACCTGTATAAATCACCAGCACCCTCGAATTACCCGAGGATTTAGTTTTAATCTTAATTGTTTTGTACATATTTAGTTTGGGGGATGAATTGTGGCGCAAAAGTACAGAATTACACCAGCAATCAAAACGCAAACAAAGAATCAAGCGATGATTGAGGGATTTGTCAAAAAGCGAAAAAATGAGGATAGAGCAGGTTTTGAAGTATATTTTCCCGAGGTCCGTAAAATTGAATAGACTATTTTACGGTGATATTGGGAATTATAGAAGAAAAAAAAGATTTACATTTTGCTTCAATATTTTTTTGACAATTGTTGAAGTTTCAAAAAAAAGGTTCAAGTGAGAGCTTGAACCAAAATATCCTATGAATTCCGTTTAGCAGGTGAATTTAATCACCTGCTACGAAAAATATGATGCTTTATGAATGCTTAACCTAACAATGCTTTGGCATTTCGTGTAGTTTTTTCCAAAACCAATTGAACATCGCATTGATGCCAATCTGCAATCTTTTGGGCGACTAATGGCAAGTAAGAAGGCTCATTACGTTTTCCTCTGTATGGAACTGGTGCCAAATACGGCGCATCCGTTTCTAAGACTAATTTATCAATCGAAATATGCGGAATCACTTGGTCTAAACCTCCATTTTTGAAAGTTGCCACGCCGCCGATTCCTAACAAAAATCCTAATTCAACCGCTTTTTGAGCTTCTTCTAAAGTACCAGTAAAGCAATGAAAAATACCTTTCAAATTAGGGTCTGCATTCTTTTCTATCAATTCTACTGTTTCCCAAAATGCATTTCTTGAATGTATATCTATCCAAAGATTATGTTTTTTCGCCAAGGCGCATTGCTGTAAAAAAGCCTCCTGTTGTTGTTTAAAAAAGGTTTTATCCCAATACAAATCCAAACCTATTTCACCAATGGCAATGAATTTTTCTTTTGCTAAATAATCTTCGATGATTTGTATTTCTTTCTCAAAATCTTCTTTTACGTAACATGGATGTAAGCCAATCATAGGCAAACATTTATCAGGATAGGCCTTTGCCAAAGCCATCATACTGTCAATGGTTTCATGGTTACAGTTAGGCATCCAGATTTGTTCTACGCCAGCTTCAAAGGCACGCGACAACATTTGTTCCATATCCTCGTTGAATCCTTCATCGTAAATGTGTGCGTGGGTTTCTATCATACTCATTGTTGTAAATGTTAATGGTTATCTCCATTTTCAGGAGTAAATTCTTCCTTTCCAGTCTATTTTAATTGGGATTGCGTAAAAAATCACCATGGTAATTTGCCACCAATTGGCATATAATTCGTAGCTCAACAAATGTTTTATTAGATGGATTTGTTTGAGTTTTAGAATGGTTGGCAAAACCGTTATAGTTTGTCCGAGCCATTTGATTAGCCAGATTCCTAGCGCAATTTTCCAAGAAAAAACACAGGAAATCGCCACAAGAATTGGCAAAAATAGCGCTTGGCAATACAGCAAAAATACAATCCACCAAGGACATTGCAAAGCCCCTACCATCCAACGTTTTCGCTGGTGTAAAAATTCCTTTAGGTTTGTCATTGGTAAAGTTTCGGCAAAAACTTGTTGGTTAATAGAGTTTTTAAAACTATATCCTTGCTTTACCACTTCATGAAATAATGCAAAATCTTCGGTAATCGAGAAAGGGATTTTGGCATAGCCTCCTGTAGCTTCATAAGCCGCGCGAGTCATGCCTGAGTTATTCCCTAAGCCAGTCAATGGTAGGTTAATTAGTGCAGCTGTTCGCAATAAAGTAAGCGCATGTAGCCAGTCGATGGATTGATATTGGTGCCAAAGGGATTTGCCTCTAACCGCAGTTACTCCAACCTGATGACCCAACTTTGGATTGTTTTCAAACCCTGCTATCATGCCATGTATCCAATTGGGGTTTACCTTGACATCGGCATCAGTAATCAAAAAATATTTTCCTTTCGAATGCTCATATAGATTTGCCAACACATTGGCTTTACCACGCTGATTATTGATGGTATTCTGAATTGAAATGAGTTCAAAATAAGGTTTATCTTGGATATAGTCTGCAACTAATTCGGCGGTTTTATCAATAGATTGGTCGTCTCCAATGAGCACTTGCAATTGATTTTTAGGAAAATTTGTCTCATGAATTGACTCAAGACATTCAATAATATTTCCTTCTTCGTTTCGAGCCGCAATCCAAATGGTCACCAAAGGATTTTTATCAGTATTTAACACATTTTTATATATTTTAAAATACGCAATTATCTTTAAATCAAAACTTTATGCCAAACTTCTAAATTCATATCCTTTTTCCTTAAAATGCGCTAAATATCTTGGTAAGGCATAAGTCATATTTTTATTGGCTTTTATACTGTCATGAAAAACTACTATTGAACCAGAATCTGTGTACTTAATACTTTTCTGCAAAACGGTTTCAGGACTAAGATTTTGGGAAAAATCTCCTGTCAGCACATCCCACATGATGATTTCATGAGTAGCAGAAATTTGGGCTGCTTGTGACTTTTTGATTCTACCATGCGGCGGTCTGAACTTTGGTTTTTGTCCTCTGATTGCTCCTTGGTGTTGATTAATCCAAGTTTCACATTTTATAAAATTCTCATGATACAGTTCATTTTCTGTTTTCCATCCTCTCAAATGATTAAAGGTATGATTCCCAATCAGATGCCCTTCTGCAATCACCTTATCCATAATTGTTGGATGTTTATAAATATTGTCACCAATGCAAAAAAAGCTGGCTTTTGCCTCAAACTGCTTTAAATTATCCAACACAAATTCGGTTACTTCTGGTATAGGACCATCATCAAAAGTCAAATAAATCACCTTGCTTTCTCCAAGATTAGACTTAGGAATTCGCCAAGTCATTTCTGGATAAATTGCACGAAACAGAAAGTTGCTTTTATGTAAAAACATGTGACAATTAGGTTAGTGATGAATTATGTTTTGTGAATTGTGAATGTATTTTTTTATTATCACTATTTTTTATTCACAATTGGTTAAATCTTGTTTTGCACGATTACTTAATTCTTAAACAAAAAAGATAAAATCTTTTAACTATCTTCAAATCAACAAATTCTCAAATCTTCAAATTAAAAGTGTTTTCTTCCTTTCCAAACATATCCTTTTTTCAAGGCAGAAATCCCAAAATAAACTACATACAATGGATACAAAAACTGGACTAATGGAATATATTTAATGTAGGAAACTTTCTTGAAAAAAGATAAAACTGGTGCCAAAAAAAAGTATTCTGGTAAACAACGAACCAGCCAAAGTACCATAAATTGAGTGGGAGTCATATCCTCTCTTAACAAAAAAATGGGACTCAGAAGCATACCCAAATTCAGGGTAAAGATAGCTATTGCCAGAGTAGTAACTTTCCAATCTTTGTAATGATTCCATTTGCTTGCCCAGCGTTTGCGCTGTTGTACAAAAGAATGTAGATTTTCTTGAGCTTGGGTGAAAACGATATTGGGTTGATAATGAGCAAAAATAAGTTGGTTTGGATACTTTTCTGAAATTTTGTGCATCAAAAACTCATCATCACCAGAAGCTATATGTTCGTTTCCTTCGAATCCGTTTACTTCTTCAAAAACAGCTTTTGGATAGGCAATATTCGCACCATTACACATATTTGGTTTACGAATCATCATGGCGCAAGCGCCAGAGCCAACCAAACTTGCAAACTCAATACTTTGCAAAATTGTCCATAATCGACCATTCGGGATAAACGTCACACCACCGCTAATAAGCTTGGCATTTTTACCTTTATACAATTGTTGCATGCCCAAAAGCCAAAATTCTCCTACGCGACAATCGGCATCTGTACAAACGATGAGTTCTCCATTTGCTTGCTGAACTCCCAATTTTATGGCATTCTTTTTTCCTTTGAGGTCAAAGTTTTCCAAATGAAGGATACGAACAGGGAAATCAAAGGTAGCTTGTAAATTTTCTATCTGAAAAACCGTATCATCCGTGGAATGGTCGTTGATAATTATTACCTCCCATAGCGTTTTTGGATAACGTTGTTTTGACAAATCTCGAAGAAGGTACGGAAGATTCATGCCCTCATTCCGAGCAGATATGAGTACCGAAATGGTAGTATCTTTGGGCACTTTTCGTATAAATCGTTTGCCAAAAGTTACTTTTTTGAGCCAAATTGTGGCTAATGAAAATGTGAAAAGGGCATAAATTGCCACTAGAAAAAGTAGTATTTTAAATAGCATTTTTTCGAGTAAAAAGTATCCAAATACTGCCAATCAGTACAGGAATGGCAATATTTATGAGCCATAAACTAAAGGTTGCTGTTATGACTTGATTGATATCGACCTCATAATGTCGCATAAAATAAATTGCAGAAAGCTCTCTAATGCCCAAATCACTCACGAAATTTAGGGCTGGAATAATGGTTTTTGCCAAGAAGATACTATTTATCACCGCCAAGGTATCGCTAAATGGTAATTGGACATCTGCCCAATAGAACAACAAAGCAAACTGCAAGATAAAAACAAAATGACGTATCATGCCAATTCCTATTAATCGAAACCATTGTTTTTTTGATAGCGAAAGTATGGCAAGCAATACCTGTTGCCATCTTTGGTTTTGCTTCAAAATTGTCTTCGACAAATTTGACCAAAGTATGATGCTTACTAAAGCAATGATAGGAATTCCAAACAAAAGGTAGATTTCTAGGGTATTGGAAAGGTTAAATTTTTGTGCCATAAAAAGTAGACTGCCATATCCAAAACTTAAGGTAATCACCGTTTGAATAATTCCACTCAACACGCCCGCACCTATACCCTCTGTTTTCTTTTGAAGATAAATGATGCGTCCCGCCACGTCGCCTGTACCAGCTGGGAGTAACATACCTAGTGCCAGACCCGAGAGCACAGCCTTGATAGCCTGAACTCCTGAGATAGGTTCGATTTCCTGTAAGAGCGTTTTCCATTTCCACGCTTCCAAAATCCAATTGAGTGACATCAGACCTACTAAGACCAACCAAAAATAAGAGGGCGTTTTCTTCCAAGTACTCAAAAACGTAGTCGTAAGTCCTTCTATTCCTTGCTCTTGGTGTTTTATAGTACGAAAAAGCATATACATAACCAGTCCAAACAGAAAGAACCGAACTATAAAAATGATTTTTTGACCAAAATATTTACTCAAAGTTTCCTTCAAATTCTATAAATTTTATTGATTACCTTTGTGAATAATCAATTTTGGAACAAAGTTACACTTTACATGGCAGAGTCTGTTGAGAAAATCATTTTAGGAGTTGACCCAGGTACAAGATTTATGGGTTATGGTGTGATATTGGTGCAACGTGGAAATATCTCAGTCTTGCAATACGGTGTAATCAATGTGAGCAAATATGCGACTCAAGAGCTGAAGCTGAAAAAAATCTACGAGAGAATTATCGGAATTATAGAAGAGTTTTCGCCCGATGAAATGGCCATTGAGGCGCCCTTTTTCGGTAAAAACGTACAATCTATGCTCAAGCTTGGGCGTGCACAAGGCGTTGTGATGGCGGCAGCACTTTCCAGACAAATTCCAATTGTTGAATATTCTCCCAAAACCGTTAAGCAGTCTGTCACAGGGAATGGGAACGCCTCCAAAGAGCAAGTAGCAAGTATGCTCGACCATTTGTTAAAAATGAAATTAGAGCCCGAAATGTTCGATGCAACCGATGCTTTGGGTATTGCAGTATGCCATCATTTTCATGGAAATAATATCATGTCAACTAATAAGGGTACGAAAAAAGGCTGGGCTGCCTTTATCAATGAAAATCCAAATAGGATTAAATAAGGTATGCAGCAGGCTTTAGGCAATAAGCCGTAAGCATTAAGATTAATGCCTTTTACGGGTAAAATTTATTTAATCTTTTAGCTTTCGGCTCTGGGCATTCGGCAAAATATATCTACCGTTACTAAAAAACATTTTAACACTCTTTGCCTTGTGCCTGTTGCCTTGCCCCTATGATAATAATTCTGCACGATTACTCAAGTAATATTACTTTCTGATAAACTCTATCGCCTCGGAGTATTTTTTATCGGCATAAAGTAATATTTGTTCTTTTTTGCTCCCATTCTCAAACGAAATTGCGGTGGTGTTGGCACCCTCAGTTCCGGTATTGACCGAATAAACCGTTAGTATATTTTGTCCTACTGGGCTCAATGGCAGCTCAAGAACTTTGGGCTTCTTCGTCAAAGTATAGTTTTCAATTAGGTATTTTCCATTCCAGCATACTGACACAATGTCTCCATCCTCATTTTCATGGTCATAAAGCGATAGAAAAATTGAGCTTAAGGTCGTCTCAAAACGCTTTTTTATCACCACTTTACGCTGTATTTCGCAAAGAGATTTTTGAATAGGTTTTCGTGCTTTTTGGAGTTGAAGTACAGGTAATTCATAGCTCATCTGAAGCGAAATCATCCCTGTGTTTTCTCGTAAAGTTTGACCAGAAATGGGTTGGTTTTGGGAATATCCAACAAATTTTGTTTCCAAAATTGTTTGAAACGGAATCCCAAATCGTATCCCAAAATTTAAGGCTCGACCATCATCTGCAGGTCGCCAATAGGTTTTACCTATTTCTACAAAAAACAAATAGCTATTAGGTTTTGTAATAGTATTTTGCAAGGTAAAACCCTTGCCAGCATAAATCCATGAATCTGAATCGAGCATAGACTTAGACTGATAGTTCATCGACTGAACGCCGAGTTCGAGGTAATTCCGTAATTCGCCAAACCCTCTTCTACCTTTAGATTTGGAAGAGTACATAACACTTCCCCAAAAACCTGTATTGCTAATAGTGTTGACCCACGCACTGGCTTCTTTGCCTCTGATAAAAAACTTAATATCATCGTCGAGTGCATAGCTATGTGGCGACTTGGTATAATGTGCACCTACTTCAAATCTAAAAAGGCGATTGTTCCTAAATAATTTTTGATAATTGAGACCCATACCAAAAGTACCAACTAAACCAAATGCTTCTGTTCCTCCTTCTTTATTGACTGTAAAATTGAGTGGGAGCGGGAAAAACGGTTTTGGTATATATCCGAGAGCACTTGAGGTAAAACCATCAGACACTGGAATACTTTGTGGTAGACCAACGGCAACCAAGCTCGCCATGGGTCTGATGCCCAATTGGGCACTTCCTTGCTTTCGACTCAATTGGGCAAATGATTGATTTGAAAAGTAAAGTAGAAAAGAAGTAGTCCAAAAAAGTAGGTATCTCATGGCTCAATAGGTTTTTGAATTTTCCCAATTTAAGGAATAAAAGCCGTAAAATAAAAATGGTCAACCTTTGGGCTGACCATCTTCAAACTATAAAATCTGTTCCCAAGCATCCTCGACGGTTTGTACAGGTCGGCGGCATGCTTTGTTAAAACAAACATAAATATTGGTTTGTCCATCAAAAGCAGTTCGGTGTTCGAGCAGAGGAAGCTCACTTTTATCTTTTGTAGCAGACATAACTTTATTCGGAAAATATCTTTGTTCTATTTTGGCGCTAAACTCCAAATAATCTTTTCCAACAATAGCGATTTCGACGGTTGGGGTCACTAGCTGTGATGCTAAACAAGCCCAATTGGTCAAATAATCAGCATTTTTGCTTAGCATTTCCTTCATTTTACCAACCATCAATTTGGATAAATCAACAAAGTCCTCTCTGTCGAGAATTAAACCGAGCGTGTAAAGGTTTCTTGCCATCATGGAGTTTGAGCTCGGGACAACGTTATCAAAAATTTCTTTTTTACGCACAATCAGAGCCTCGGCATTTTTGTCAGTAAAGAAAAACAATTCGTCTTCCTCATCCCAAAAATTGAGATACGCATAAAGAGAAAGTTTTTCGGCTAGGTGCAACCATTTTTCCTCAAAACAAACCTGATAAAGACTTGTAAATGCATCAATAACAGCAGCATAATCTTCTAAAAATCCTTGAATTTTCGCTTCTCCATTTTTATAGGAATGCCACAGCTGGTTATCGTTCAACAAGTAGTTTTCGATAAAACTAGCATTTTTGAGCGCCAAATCTAAGAATTTTTCCTCGCCAAAAACTTTGTAGGCATCCACCAAACCTTTGAGCGTCAAACCATTCCACGAACACAACATTTTGTCATCGAGTCCAGGCTTTATCCGTTGATTTCGATGTGACATCAAGAGGGCTATTTCTTCTGCAAAATCAGAATTTAAAAAAGTATGATTTTTCCAAAGAATATTAACCCCATGCTCCCAGTTGCCTTCCATACTCACCTGATAAGCACGGCAAAACTTATCTGCCTTTTCCCCTAAAATCTCGTGTATTTCTGCATGAGTCCATACATAATATTTTCCTTCAACTCCCTCTGAATCTGCATCTTGTGCCGAATAGAAACCACCCTCAGAACTCAGCATTTCGCGTTCTAACCAATCTATTGTTTCAAATACAACCTGCTGAAAAAGAGGTAGTTCTGTTAATGAATACGCCTCTGAGTATAAACTTAACAGCTGACCATTATCATAAAGCATTTTTTCGAAGTGAGGACAAAACCACTCACCATCCACCGAATAGCGAGCAAAACCTCCACCAAGTTGGTCGTAAATACCACCTTTTGCGATTTTACTCAAGGTCAAACGTAGATGCGCCAAGGCTTCTTCTTTCTTCTCACCCTCAGCCTGAATATATCTTAAAAGAAATAACCAAACCGAAGGCATTGGGAACTTTGGAGCACGTTCAAAACCACCCCATTGAGGGTCGAAAGTACCCGAAAGCTTGTGGTACATAGCTTCCATGTCGTCCATGTTGTAGCTCAGTTCATCGGCTTGTAGTCCGTATTTTACAGATTCCAAAAAAGTCATATTCTCGGTAAATCCTTCTGCGGACTTTTGCAAATCAGGCAAATGATTTTGGAATCCTTCACTAACGGCAAAAAGTAGTTTTTTCCAATTTTGGGCAGGGAAATAGGTACCGCCATAGAAAGGCTTTCCATCGGGCATCAAAAATACATTTAGGGGCCATCCGCCCTGAATACCCATGGCCTGAACGGCATCCATATAGATTGCATCTACGTCAGGACGCTCTTCACGGTCTACTTTGATGTTTACAAAATGTTGGTTCATGATGGTGGCCAATTCTTCATTTTCAAAACTTTCTCGTTCCATCACATGACACCAATGACAGGCCGAATAGCCAATACTTACCAAAATGGGCTTATTCTCCTCTTTTGCCTTGTCCAATGCTTCCTTGCCCCACGGAAACCAGTCCACTGGATTGTGGGCGTGTTGCAACAAGTAAGGAGATGTTTCTTTTGCTAATCTATTCATATTGTTTTATATAAAAATGGTTGTCTTCTATGCGGATATTAGTGGGTAAAATTTGAGTTGATAAACCAGATAAGTAAGTAAAGAGACGTTATTAGTTTACAGTATATCTGAGGGACATAAACCTTTGATTATAAATGTCTTCGGGTAACCAATATTCTGTTAAGTTTTAACGTATTCCTCCTTAATTACTTGTCAAAAATACCTTTTGTTCCATCCAATGCCCTTGATTGTTTACTCTTATGATATACATGCCTGTAGGTAGTACAGGATTGAGAATTCGTCTATTTGGGACAAAGCTCTCGTTGCTCAAATCGTCCCAATTAGCCTCGTATCTTAAGTTTCCTACTAAATCATATAATTGAACATTTCCTTTCACCGAGCCCGAGCCTTGGTACTCAAGCGTAAGCGGACCAGTGCTCGGATTAGGAAAAACTAGTATTTTATCACTGAACCTTTCCAACGCAAAAGCCTGCAAAAAGGTTTCTTTTCCTTTTAATGCAATATTTTTGGTCCACGAACCAATACGGATAGAGAGATTAGTGATATCGTTATCGCCTGCAAACTCATTAATTGCTGCTATCAATACACTATCACCTTTTATCACTGCTCGCCAAATCGGATCATAGTCTGCAAAATGCTGATGGGCAGTTTTAGGAATATAAAGTGAGTAATCTCCCGTAAAAAAGTTTTTGTATTGAGCAAGTCGATAAAGACCATTGATAAAATATTCGTATTTGGTCAAGTTCATGGTATCTTGGTTGGCAAGAGGACCCTCCCACAAAAAAATCCCTTTGGCACCCGAAAAATAGGGCATGATTGCCTGCGCCTCTATCAGATGTTTCGGAATAGATTGATTAAAAGCATAATTGGAGTTCTGGCATCGGTTGTATCCTAGCCATTCAAAAAGGATTATATCTTTATTACTTCGCGCGCGATTTGCCTCTACTTGAAACAACTGGTAGGCCACATTACTATAATTCGGGAAATTTCGATACTCATAACACAAATAGGCAGAAGGCGTCAAATGTGTATTTTGTGCATAAAAAGGCCCACCGACAGTATTGGTAAGGCTATCTTTCATATAATAGCTGAGAGGAGTAGGGTCGTTCAAAATCGTTTTCCAGCTATAACCTATCGGAAACTCTTGGTTTTTGATAGGAGCATCACTGTATGAAGCAATTTTGGTTGTCCTTGGAAATCCTTTATCCCAGAGATAATTCATCGGCTGGGCATAAAGATTCATTATATCTCGTTTGTATCTTTCCAAAAAAACTGAGTCAGGTAGATTTTTGTAGGTCTGAGCAATACTGGGTGACTGTTTCAAACTTAAAATACTCAAATCGCTAGGTCGTTCTCGTTCGATATCCAGAACCATAAAATCATATTGCGGAAAATCTAATCCTCGGGTGTTGTTAAACTCATTGGCTATCGAGCTCATAAAACCACTCCAGTAGTTTTGATATTCTCTCAAATTATTTCCCCATGGACTTTCGATGTCGTACCATGGTTGGCCAGCTACACTTGCTACTCCATACCACAACAAAGCCCTCTGCTTGACTGGCAAGTCTGCGTCGTTCTCATTATAACGAGACAAATGGCTGAAACCGTGTTTGAGAGGTTCTTGGATATCATTCTTGAGTCTTGGCCCGTTATAAACATTCAAAAATGGTAGCGTGAATTCAGGGAATTGTTGCCAATTGATAGTGCCTTTTTCGATAGAAGGTACAAAAACAAAACTTGACTGCCCTAACGAGGAGCTAAACTGTAGCAACATGCCGAAACCCACAAGCAAAATAGTATGAAGATATTTTAACCACAGTCTTAACATGAAAATCTAAGAGTTTGTATTGAACTTTTCTAATATTTAGAATAAAACAATATTTCAAATAGAGTATTGTTTTTCAAAGAAAACACTGAAATAATTCATATTGCTAGTATTTGAATTTTCTTTTTTCAAAAATAACAATGAAACTAGCTTTATTCGCTAAAAACAGTCAATATGAAGGAATCGTCGTTCTTTTTTTGTTATTTTGTAAAAAATTTAAGGATAAAAACCTTACCCAAATGAAAAAACAACTTTCTCTGGTACTCGAACCAGAAATTGCATTTGACCAAGATAACTTCGTTAACAAGGTAAAAAATATTCTTCATATCCCTTCGCAAGAAGAAGCGCATATCAGAGCTATCAAACGCTCGATTGATGCACGCGGAAGACAAATTAAAGTCAATGTAGAAGTGGAGGCTTTTATCAATGAAGCACCAAGTGCGATGATTGAGTTTCAAAATAACTACGCCGATGTATCCAATGCCCCACAAGCAATTATCGTAGGGGCCGGTCCGGCTGGAATGTTTGCCGCATTGCGATTGATTGAATTAGGAATAAAACCTATTTTAATTGAACGTGGCAAAGACGTCAGAACTCGTCGGCGCGACTTGGCTGCCATCAACAAAGAACACTTTGTAAATCCCGAATCGAATTATTGCTTTGGAGAAGGTGGTGCAGGTACTTATTCGGATGGTAAACTTTATACTAGAAGCAAAAAACGTGGAGATATTCGTCGAATATTAGAAATTTTTGTGGCACATGGCGCAACCGAAGAAATATTGGTAGATGCACATCCACATATTGGTACCAACAAGCTCCCTAAAATTGTAGCCGAGCTTCGTGAAAGTATCTTGTCGGCGGGTGGTGAAGTGCATTTTGAAACAAAAGTTACGGATTTTATTTTAGAGCAAAATACCCTCAAAGGTGTAGTGTTGGGCGATGGGCGCGAAATAACGGGCATTGGCGTAATATTGGCCACTGGACATTCGGCAAGAGATATCTTTGAGTTATGCTTAAAAAGAAACGTTTATATCGAAGCCAAACCTTTTGCCATGGGCGTTCGAATCGAGCATCCCCAAAGTTTGATTGATTCATTACAATATCACCGCAAGGAGAGAGGCCCCTATTTACCAGCTGCCTCTTATAGCTTGGTCGCACAAACTTTTTATAAAGGAGTACAAAGAGGCGTTTTTTCATTCTGTATGTGCCCAGGAGGGTTTATCGTACCAGCAGCAACAGCACCAGGCGAATTAGTAGTCAATGGAATGTCGCCTTCTCGAAGAGACTCCAAGTTTGCCAACTCAGGAATGGTAGTGGCTGTAAATGATATCGATTTGGAACCCTACAAAGAATTTGGGCCATTGGCAGGTTTGCAACTCCAAAAAGAACAAGAACAACGCGCCTGTAAAATGATGAATGGAACGCAAGTAGCGCCTGCCCAATTGGTGGGAGATTTTTTACAACAAAAAATATCTAAAGACTTGCTCGAAACTTCCTATCAGCCCGGACTAAAAAGCTCAGATATGTTGGAGGTACTGTTCCCTCATATTGGTAAACCTTTACAGGATGGCATAAAGCAATTTGGACAAAAAATGAAAGGCTACGGGTCTAATTTGGGACAAATTATTGGGATTGAAAGCCGTACCTCATCTCCAGTAAGAATCCCACGTGACAAAGAAAGCTTGGAGCATGTTCAGGTAAAAAGACTTTACCCTTGTGGCGAAGGTGCAGGGTATGCAGGCGGCATTATGTCGGCAGCGATGGACGGCGAACGATGTGCAGAACAGCTTGTGGCAAAGTACGCACCCCATGCACATTACACGCTTTAGCTTATGGGTCTTTGGCAGTTCCAAAAAACTTAGTTGATTTTATTGAACGGTCAAAGACTCCACTAAACAATTGATTTTCAGGATAAGCCCAAACAAATCAATCTTCCCAAACGTTATTCTATGCTGAAACCATTCGATGTAAATGAGATAGCATATTTTTGAAGTTTGTAAATCTGACCTTTTCATACTAATTTATCACAATTTTACACAGACTGATTATTACTAAGTAATTGATTTTGCCACCAAGCTGAACTATGACAGACTTTAATTTTTTCATCGACAATTTGAGAGCGCGGTTCCAGCATCCTATGCCGGGTGAAATCGCTCATGCCCGAATGGCCTCAAGTTCAAGATTAAAATTTAAGTCTGTACCAAACGACAAAACTCGACAAAGTGCGGTTCTAATTTTGTTCTACCCCAACGAAGGCAAGATACATCTTCCATTGATTCTAAGACCGGCCTATGATGGTGTGCATGGAGGCCAAATGGCATTCCCAGGAGGTAGGAAAGAGAAAGAGGACGAAAACCTCATCAGAACAGCCATGCGCGAAGCCCAAGAAGAAATAGGGATTAGGTTGACTGATGTGAAAATTATCGGTGAAATTTCGAAGCTGTATATTCCTCCTTCAAACTTTTATGTGCAGCCTGTAGTCGGATATATGGACAAAAAACCTGATTTTTACCCTGATCCTAGAGAGGTAGATTATGTTGTGGAAGTGTCGCTCGACGAATTGCTTGATCCAAAAATTATTGGAAAAAAAATTCTGAATGTGCGAGGAACCGAGGTCGAAGCTTCCTATTTCGATATTCAAGGTCATACGGTTTGGGGTGCCACAGCAATGATGATTGCCGAAGTAATAGAGTTGATTCAATCTGTGTAAATCTAACTATTAGATTAATCTCACTATCATCCAATGGAATCTTTAAAAACGAGGTACCTAAGTTCAATTGCGCTATTTTCCGTATTTCTACTTGTTATTCAGCAATTTTGTTATAATTTCTTTTTTGCTGATGATTATCACTTGCTCAGATATGTAACGGATTCTCAAAATGCCACAACTTTTAAGAGTCAGGTTCATCTATTATTTGATTTACACAATGAACATAGGATAATCTTTCCTAGATTGTTTACCTTACTCATTTATAAATTTCTTGGATTTATTGATTGGAAAATTTATAACCTAGTTTCATTAGGATATTATCTCGGGATATGTCTTATTTTTCAGAGTTTCTTTGAAAAAGCAAAATTAAAATATTGGTATTTCTTACCAGTTCCACTCTTATTATTCCAGCCAATTGCTCATGAAAATATCTATTGGACAATTTCTATTTTACAACAAGTAGGAAATTTATTTTGGGCAATGCTCTTGTTTAAGTTAATCGTGAGTTCGTCCAAATCGTCTTTTTATTGGGCCTTTGTGGTTGGGTTGGTACTCACTTTTACACATGGAAATGGACTTTTTGGTTTGCTAATAGCGGCCACTGTGTTGGCTATCATGAGAAGATGGCGTCAATTGGTCTTATGGCTAATTTTTGCTGTTTTGCTGTTTGGTATATATTTCTACCAATATAAAAACGGTCAAAATTCGAATCTATCCGAAAGCCTGAAACACCCGGATATGTTGCTTCGTTGCGTATTAACCTTTTGGGGAAGTATTGCATGGCAAATCACAAACAGATATGTTATTACCAATATAGCGGCAGCTTTTCTTGGTTTGATCATCGTTGTATCCCTAGCAATTATTT
Source organism: Flectobacillus sp. (assembly GCF_049240685.1). Taxonomy (NCBI): domain Bacteria; kingdom Pseudomonadati; phylum Bacteroidota; class Cytophagia; order Cytophagales; family Flectobacillaceae; genus Flectobacillus; species Flectobacillus sp. The sequence goes on along the minus strand of NZ_JBMLSD010000485.1, from coordinate 10,629 downwards.
TGGGTAAATATTTATTCAAAAAAGTATTTAAGCCACTTCAAGCGGATGACTCAAATTTATTCTTGGTAGCTTGCTTTGGTTATTTACTGATAACTTCTCTGTTGGTGGGGCTTAGTAGGGGATGGATTGGCGCTTCTGCGGGGTTAGACAATCGCTATGCTCATAATTCGCTTTGGGCACTTTGCTTGTTATACATAACGCTGCTATTTTTCATCAATCAAAAATATGCTAGGTATATTTCGATGCTAAGTTTAGCATTGGCTTCTTTTATCAATGTTTTTGGTTGGTACGCTGCTACCCTCAAATTACAATCACAATTTGATAATCAGCAAGCAGAGTCTTTCAACTACCGAAATCATGGATTTATCTTGAAGGAATCTCCTGTGTTTAACCACAATATTTCGGAGACCCTTGCTCTATCATTTAAAGAGGGCATAAGCGCCTATACCAACCTCGACCTCGATGTGCTTACTCGTTTGCCAAATCCAAGGGTGGAGATGATGACAGATTCTACTTACCAACTTGGCATAAGAGCCACTACAACAATTGTACAGGATGCGCACCATCCAGCTACTTTACAATCCTATGCGATAGAGGCTGCCAATATTTCTTACAAACCCAATACATTTTTGATATTGTATACAGGTTCAAAAAACTACTTAATTCCGGTAGAATTCAAGCATTCGGCAAAGGTAGATTTGCTAACAAAAGGAAAATATTACGGCGACGGCTTTTACTCAACTTTTGTTACCAGCAATTTACCCAAAGGAAAATATCAATATGGAATTGTTCAAAAAAATGACAAAATTTACAAAGTAAGGCTTTTTGAACAATTTTTGGAGATTTAATTTTCACAATACCAGCAAATTACTTGTTTTTTTATTCGTTGTCGAAATTTTGAACTGGAGTATAGATTTTTTTTACCCATATTTTTTTTGTAAATTGGGATTTTGTAAAAAAACAACAAACGTATGCTCAAGACAATACCCGTCATATTTTGAGAGAATCTCTTAGAATCTTGAGTTTACTTTAAAATATTGATTATACGCTGCAATGGAACACACAGATCAGACAGAAAATTTCGACGAAAACAAAAACACCAAAGACGGAGAAGCATTACATGAGCAAGTGGCTGTGGCTGGTTTGTACGAAAACTGGTTTCTGGAATACGCATCGTATGTAATTCTGGAGCGCGCAGTGCCAGCAGTAGAGGATGGTTTGAAGCCTGTGCAACGCCGAATCCTGCATGCGTTGAATGAGATGGATGACGGTCGCTTTAATAAGGTGGCCAATGTGATAGGTCAGACGATGCAATATCACCCACACGGGGACGCTTCAATCAACGAAGCCTTGGTCAATATGGGGCAAAAAGACCTTTTGTTCGACTGTCAGGGGAACTGGGGGGATATTCGTACAGGCGACAGTGCCGCTGCTGCCCGTTATATCGAGGTTCGTTTATCCAAATTCGCCCAAGATGTTGTTTTTAATCCACAAACCACAGAATGGCAACTTTCGTATGACGGTCGAAAAAAGGAACCAATTACCTTACCCGTAAAGTTTCCTCTTTTGTTGGCTCAGGGCGTCGAGGGTATTGCGGTAGGCTTAGCCACCAAAATCATGCCTCACAATTTTATTGAATTGATTGAGGCCTCGATTGATATACTTAAAAATAAAAATGTAGAGATATATCCAGATTTCTTAACAGGAGGATTAATCGACGTTTCTAATTACAATGATGGTATGCGCGGAGGAAAAATTCGTGTGCGTGCCAAAATTGAAGAACTTGATAAAAAAACGCTGGTAATCAAAGAAATACCGTTCTCAAATACAACTACAAGCTTAATCGAATCTATTATCAAAGCTAATGATGCAGGCAAGATTAAGATTAAGAAAGTTATTGATAATACTGCCAAAGATGTCGAAATCCAAGTGCAATTAGCACCTGGTACATCACCTGATGTAACAATCGATGCGCTGTATGCTTTTACAGATTGTGAGGTGTCTATTTCACCAAATGCCTGCGTGATTATAGGTGATAAACCGCATTTTGTGGGAGTTAGTGAGATATTGAAGGTATGTACACAGCAAACTTTACAATTGTTGGAGCAAGAACTTGAGATACGTAAAGGTGAGTTGCTCGAACGGTTGTTGTTTAGTTCTTTGGAAAAAATCTTTATCGAGAACAAGATTTACCGTGATATTGAAAATTGTGAAACATTTGAGGAGGTAGTTTCTACGGTAGATAAAGGATTGGAGCCTTACAAACCTCAGTTTTATCGCGAAATTGTTGAGGAGGATTTATTACGCCTTTTAGAAATTCGAATTAAGCGTATTTCTAAATATGACTCATTCAAGGCAGATGAGTTGATGATTAAATTGCAAGAAGAACTTAACGAAGTTAATGACAACCTTGCCAATCTGGTAAGATATGCCATAGATTATTACAAAACTTTGTTAAAAAAATATGGTAAAGGTCGCGAGCGAAAAACCGAAATAAGGAACTTTAATACTATTACCGCTGCCGTAGTGGCAGCCGCCAACCAAAAATTATACGTGGATCGCGAGGGTGGATTTATTGGTTATGGTCTGAAGAAGGATGAGTATGTAATGGACTGTTCTGATATTGATGATATCATCGTTTTTAGAAAAGACGGCTCTTGTGTTGTGACCAAGATTCAGGATAAAGTTTTTGTTGGAAAGGATATTATTTATTGTTCCGTTTTCAAAAAGAATGACGACCGTAAGGTTTACAACCTTGTGTATTTTGATGCCAAATCGGGGACAAGCTACATCAAACGATTCAAAATCACAGCTGTTACACGTGATCGAGTTTATGATTTGACCGCAGGTAATCCAAAATCAAAAATACTCTATTTCACCGCAAACGATAATGGTGAAGCTGAAGTTATCCAAGTGAATCTAACAGCATCTTGTACTGCAAGAGTTAAGCAATTCGAATATGATTTTAAAGGTCTACTAATAAAAGGTCGAGACTCAATGGGTAACGTCCTTACCAAATATCCTGTTAGAAAAATCACGTTGAAGTCTGCTGGGGTTTCTACCTTGGGAGGGCTAGATATTTGGTATGATCCGACTATCGGCCGCCTGAATCGTGATGAGCACGGAAAATACCTTGGTAACTTTGAAGCAAAAGATCATATTTTGGTAATTTATCATGATGGACAATATGAACTTACCAACTTTGAACTAACCAATCGCTACGAACCCAAAGAGATAGCGGTATTGACGAAGTTTGTGCCAGAAAGCATTATCACGGCAGTTTATTTTGATGGTGGCAGTAAATTGTATTACGTAAAAAGATTCAAAATCGAGACAACCACCGTTGATAAGAAGTTTTTGTTTATCTCTGATGAAAAGGGCTCAAAATTACATTTTGCCTCGGTAGATTTGTATCCAAGAATCGATTTGAGCTTCAAAAAAGATGAAAAAGGAGCCTCTGTCGAGCATGAAGAAATTGCTCTGGATGAAATTGCTGAAGTGAGAGGATGGAAAGCTCTGGGTACCAAACTGACCCTGCATAAGGTTCAAGCCATAAAAGCCTTGGAACCTAAAGTTGTAGAAATCGTGTCGGAGGAAATCTCGGAAGAAACTAATACTGAAACGAGTACTGAGCCATCGCAAACCAAACTGGTTGAGCCAGAAGAAATAGAATTTCCAGAAAGTTCAGATACTGGAACAGGCGAGCAACTCGGTTTATTTTAGATAAGTATTCTATTCATAAATGTCTGATAAATCATCGTAGTACCCTACAGTACATCGAGGTTATCAGACATTTTTTTTATATATTTAAGGTAAATTTTTTTTGTAAAAGATAATTTTTGTCTTTTGACTAAAACTATTTTAATAATTTTTTATACTATTTTAATAATCCAATACAGGTTTTTTTTCGTTATAATGGTATAATTCAAGTAAATGGGCAAAACAAAATTGAAGTTTCAGTCTTTGGCTTTCAGGAATGGTATTTCGTTGATGTTCTAACATGTATTTATATCATTCTAACGCTTTTTGCCAAGTACTTTTTGATTGACAACTCAATTCTAATTTTGCACAAAAACTTACCGATAAGGTAATAAGTAGAATAAAATTTAATTTGTTGGCATTAGGCTATCGGCTATCGGCTATCGGCTATCGGCTATCGGCTAACGGCACAATCTAACAACAAACAGCAAACAGCTTACGGCTTACAGCCTACCGCTTACAGCCTACAGCCCAAAGCCAATTACTCCAGCTACCAAAACAAGATGAAAAGTACCCTAGAAATAGCAATGAGAGAGCCCCTTAATTTTACTCGCTTTGTCAAGAGAGTAATCAAAGGAGTTATTGCACTAGGTTTTATGTCAATTGTGATGGTATTGTTGTGTAATATTTGGATAGTTTTGTCTACAGAAAATAATAACTTCTACTCGATTGAAAACTTACCATCTAATGATTTTGCTTTAGTACTAGGAACCAGTAAAAATGTTCAAAGAGGAAAAGAAAATTTGTTTTTTAGATATCGCATTGAGGCCGCCGCAAGATTGTATCATGAGGGTAAGGTAAAATTTTTAATACTAAGTGGAAGTCACGATTCAATTTTTTATAATGAGCCCGCAGATATGCGTCAAGCACTACTCAAACTTGGTGTGCCTTATGATGTAATGATTTTAGATTTTGCAGGATTTAGAACTTATGATTCTATTGTGCGATGTAAAAAAGTTTTTAATCAAAACAAATTTACCATTATTTCACAGCCGACCCACAATGCAAGAGCTTTGTTTTTGGCACAACACCTTGGTATAGAGGCTATTGCCTTTGCTGCACAGGATGTTCCTGTTGGTTATAAAACCTATCTTCGAGAATATATTGCCCGCCCAAAAGCCATTTTGGATGTGTATTTTTTGGAGTATCAAAAATACAACCAATCTAATTATTGAACTATTTCCTCTATTTTCTCCTCTTAATTCCAATCATTCATTTCGTCCTTTTGGGATGAATAGGAAATGTCAATTCAGCATAATCTCTTTCAGAAAGTTAGTTATATTTACAAAAACTGAACAAAGTCCTCATTTAACCATGACGCAAAAAAGAAGAAATTTTCTGAAAAAACTTATTGGAACTGGCGCTGTTAGTGTGCTTGGTACTGAGATTGTTTTTGCTAACAATATGCCTAAAGGCTATTCACCAGTTATTCTCGATTCGTTGGAGGATAACGCACTCGAAAAGCTCCAAAAAAATAAAGAAATGTCGATTTTGAGCGATCGCCCTTGGAACGTAGAAGCACCAGCACATCTACTAGACGATGATGTTACGCCACTCGACAAAATGTTTGTACGAAATAATGGGAATCCTCCCGAAAATATTGAAGTAAAAAATTGGACACTTACCATAGAAGGTGAGTCAGCAAAAACAAAAAAGACCTTCACGATTGAACAACTCAAGAAGCAGTTTAAACATTACACTTACCAAATTCAACTAGAATGTGGGGGGAATGGCAGAAGCGGTTTTGTTCCACAAGCTTCAGGCAATCAATGGTCGGAAGGTGCAATAAATTGTGCAGAGTGGACAGGTGTTCGTTTAAAAGATGTGCTTAATTCGGTTGGAATCAAAGACGATGCCGTTTATATTGGTTATTATGGCAAAGATACTCACCTGAGTGGTGACCCCAAAAAAGTAACAATTTCGCGTGGAGTTCCAATTCAAAAAGCATTAGAAAACGAAAGCTTGTTGGCTTGGGCTGTCAATGGGCAAGAAATTCCGCTGATGCATGGATATCCATTGCGGCTTATTTTGGGAGGATGGCCAGCCTCTGTTTCAGGAAAATGGCTCGAGAAAATCGTGGTACGGAATAAGGTGCACGATGGCGAAAAAATGGATGGCACCCATTATCGTGTTCCATTATATCCTATTGAACCTGGCGGAAAAGCGCCTGATAGCGATTACAGAATTATAGAGTCGATGCCTGTCAAATCTATTATTACTTTTCCGAAAAGTGGTGCTATGATTGATGAAGGTAAGATACTAGGTTTGAGAGGACATGCCTGGGCGGGTGATTTGGAAGTTAGTCAAATGGAAATTTCGATTGATTTTGGAGCTACTTGGCAGAAAGTTTCTTTGCAAAAACCCAAAAATAGATTGGCTTGGCAGCATTGGTCAGCAGAGATAAATTTTCCAAGGAAGGGATATTATGAGGTTTGGGCCAAAGCCACTGATACCAATGGCGTATCTCAGCCTATGGTCATCCCCGCTTGGAATCCAGCAGGATATCTTAATAATTCGTGTCACAGAATCGCTATTAAAGTGGTTTAAGCTATCCGTACAATTATGAAAAAAGTTATTACATTGGCATCAGTCTTGTCACTGGTTTATCTTGCTTCTTTAGGAAAAGTCGGCTCAAGAAAAAACTTTGAGAAGGTTTCTACTATCGACTCGACCAAGGGATTAGACCCAGAAACAGGCTTGGTAATTGCAAAAGAATTGGATATGGTCAAAGCTCAGTGCACGGGCTGTCACTCGAGTAAAATGATATTACAATTTAGAGCCTCCAGAGAAGGATGGTTGGAGAGAATTCGTTGGATGCAACGAACACAAAAACTTTGGGACTTAGGTGAGGCTGAGCCTATAGTACTGGATTATTTGAGTAAATATTATGGGCCGGTTAAACATAGTCAGCGTAGACAACCACTCTCAAAAATTGATTGGTATAAGCTAAATATGGACAAAAAGTAATTTAACATTGATACTTAAGTTAATGGGCAAAATTAGATTGAAGTGTTTTAGGGAACAGGCAACAGGCAACAGGCAAAGAGGGGACAGGCAACAGGCAAAGAGGGGACAGGCAAAAGATAAAGAGAGAATAGGCAAAAGGTAAAGAGGGAACAGGCAAAAGGTAAAGAGGGAACAGGCAAAAGGTAAAGCGGGAATAGGCAATGAGGCAAAGAGGGAACAGGCAAAAGGTAAAAAGAGGACATGCAAAAGGTAAAGAGGGAACAGGCAAAGAGGGTAGAATGGTATTTTAGTAAAAATTTAACACTCATTGC
>NZ_JBMLSD010000485.1:0-3492 GCF_049240685.1 Flectobacillus sp. | reverse complement strand
AACAGGCAAAGAGGGTAGAATGGTATTTTAGTAAAAATTTAACACTCATTGCCTGTTGCCTCATGCCTCAAGGTGGATACATCTAATCATATTGGCTTTTGGTCGATAAATTTGCCTCGCTTTAGAACAAATAGACCTTAATTTTTATTATTAATTAGAGAAAAGGCACAGTACAATTTTTACGCCTAAGTAAAAGGAAAAATTAAGTTATTACGCAAAATAAAATTTAATTTAAAGTTTACGGTTTTCAGCTTTGGGCATTCGTCAAAAATATCACTTTTGTTACTAACAGGCACAAGACACAGAGTGGTAAAATGTTTTTAACGAACACGGACATGGATTTTTCCCATAGCCCACCGCCGAGAGCCGATACCTGAAATCTGAAAGCAAAATCTTAAACTTTATTTTGCTTACTAACTTAAATAAACAAGATACTTGCGGTACATTTAGACTGTATTCCTCTGAAAACAGAGGTATTCAATTAACGGATATGCCATTCACGAATCAATTCTTTTGAGTAATCTGAAAGATTAAATTAATTGTAAATCTTAGGTAAAATATGACTACTAACTTCTGATGAATAGTATCTTCAAAAAATCAATATACTATTTACTAATCACGTTTTCCGACTTAGTTACCACAATTTATCAGTTATTCATCCAAAACACATTTTGAACAATGAACAAACTTTGGTTAACACTCAATCTTTTCCTTGTTAGTCTGATAGGATACTTTTCGTCAAAACCTTTAGAGCAACCTGACAATCAAATTACCGTTTGCCATAATCCAAGTATCGATGGAATGGCGCAGTTTGCCAATGACCCAAATTTTGTGGCACTGCATCCCTCTCCATTGGCTATTAATTTTGTAGCCGAAGGAACTTCAATTACTTACCCGACGGCCGATGGTAGCACTGCAAATGCCTATTTTGTAAAGGCTAAAAAGAAGTCAGACAAGTGGCTGTTTGTTTACCAAGAATGGTGGGGGCTAAATGATCATATCAAACACCAAGCAGATGTATTTTATAATGATTTGGGTGGAAATGTTAATGTAATTGCTTTGGATATGTACGATGGCAAATCGACAACAAATCCTCAGGAAGCTGGGAAGTTGATGCAAGGGGTCGTGGAGTCAAGACTTGAAAATATTGTAAAAGGCGCCATTACCTTTGCCGGTGCAAAAGCTCAAATCGCGAATGTGGGTTGGTGTTTTGGTGGCAGTTGGTCATTAAAATCTGCTTTGTTGGGCGGAAAACAAACAATTGGTTCGGTGATGTATTATGGAATGCCAGTAAAAGATGTTGAAAAATTAAAAACCTTAAATAGCGATGTTTTGGGCTTGTTTGCCACAGAACAATATATCTCACAACAGGTTATTGAAGATTTTGCGGCTAATATGAAGACCGCCAACAAAAAGCTGACTTACAAAATTTTCAATGCAGTGCACGGTTTTTCAAACCCAAGTAATCCAAAATACGACGAAGCTGCTAGCAAAGAGGCTTATGGTATGGCTTTAGGATACTTGAAAGAAAAATATAAGTTGTAAAATTGCTAGCTCCCTTTTGAGTGATGTAATATATTTTTCGATTTTATTTTCTTTGATTTCTTCAAAAAAGCTTAGTTTTCAGTCCGAGACCCAGTCTTGGACTTTTTTTGTTTGGTAAGAAACAGAATCTACAAAACTTTGAGGTTTAGAAACATCAGAGACTTTAAATTCTGCGAATAGAATCTTGACGAGATATAGTTCGATGAGCCAAATCCCTAGACGAAATATCAGATGAAAAGTGCGATAAGCTTCAAGGGTCAGTTTGAAAAACTTCAATTTTGGGTTTAATTAAGGTGTTTTAGAACGGGCCGTCAGCAGATTCAGTGGCAAACGGATAAATTTTCATTTTCTACCAAAAGTCAAAAGGTTTTTTGAAATAATTTTTTTGAGACATTGATATTCTAGCTATTTATTCTTTAATGTTTGTTTGCTAATATTTGTTAAAACAACTAATATTGTGACAAATAATTAACCTTTGATATTTTACGATAAAATTTAACATATTAGGGCATTAGCTTACGACAAACCAATGAAAGAAGCACTCAAAAGATTTGAAAACAAACGACCAGAAATCGTATTTGAATGGAAAGATTCTGAAACTGAAGCCGAAGGATGGGTGGTAATCAACTCCCTACGAGGAGGCGCTGCGGGGGGAGGTACTCGTATGCGAAAAGGGCTTGATAAGCGTGAAGTGGAATCTTTGGCCAAAACCATGGAAATCAAATTTACTGTATCTGGGCCTCAAATCGGTGGCGCAAAATCTGGTATCAATTTTGACCCAAGCGACCCACGTAAAAAGGGTGTTTTGGAGCGTTGGTACAAAGCAGTAGCACCACTTTTGAAAAACTATTATGGTACGGGAGGCGATTTGAATGTAGATGAGGTGCATGAAGTGATTCCTATGACTGAAAAATATGGCTTGTGGCATCCACAAGAAGGCGTGGTAAATGGACATTTTCACGCTTCTGAGGCGCAGAAAATTCGGTTGATTGGTCAGTTGCGTCAAGGTGTTTCTAAAATCATTGAAGACTGGAATTATACGCCGACTTCAATGCAGAACATTCATAGATATACCGTTTCGGATTTGATTACGGGCTATGGCGTGGCTGAGGCTGTCAAACATTACTATACCTTGTGGGGGGGGAATTTATCAGAAAAAAGAGCGATTATTCAAGGTTGGGGAAATGTAGCAGCCGCTGCTGGACTTAATTTGGCACGCGTGGGTGTCAAAATTGTTGGGATTATTGATAGAAATGGAGGGGTAATTGTCCCAGAGGGTTTAGGTTTGGAGGAGATAAAAGATTTGTTTTTCAATAAAAAACAAAATACCCTTTACTCTGAAAATATGTTGAGCTTCGAAGAAACCAATGCTAAAATTTGGGAGCTAGGAGCCGAGATTTTTATTCCTGCGGCTGCATCAAGAATTGTAAGTGCTGAGCAAGTTGAAAAAATGGTAAACAACGGTCTGGAGGTGATTTCTTGTGGCGCTAATGTTCCGTTTAATGACCCTGAAATTTTTTATGGACCTACCATGGAGCTGGCCGATAGTAAAGTTGCATTGATTCCTGATTTTGTGGCAAATTGTGGTATGGCTCGTGTATTTGCCTACCTAATGACTGAATCGGCAATGGTAACGGACGAGGGTATTTTTGAAGATGTTTCTGAAACGATTTATAAAGCACTGAAGGAGCTCAATGACCAGCATCAAGAAAAGAGCCTGTTGTCTAAAGAATTATATCGGATTGCATTGGCTAAACTAGAAGAAAAAATTGAGATAGAGTTGGTCTAGCAACTATTTTCAAACGATAGAGAATGGGTTGTTAGGCAAAATAAAATTTAATTTTTCTGGCGATAGGCTTTAAGCATTAAGCCGTAAGCGAAAGAAAAAAGGAGTTTTAAGAAATTATAAAAACCTTTTGCCTAATGCTTACGGCTTACAGCCGAGTA
>NZ_JBMLSD010000484.1:0-4287 GCF_049240685.1 Flectobacillus sp. | reverse complement strand
AATCACTCAACCACTCATTCTCTCAATCCACCCAATCCTATTGCTCCATCAAATACGCTTTGATGAATTCATTGATTTCACCGTTTAATACAGCATCGGTGTTTGAAGTCTGATAGTTGGTTCTATGGTCTTTTACACGACGGTCGTCGAGGACATAACTACGAATTTGTGAACCCCATTCTATTTTTTTCTTTCCTGCTTCTACCTCGGCACGAGCGGCATTACGCTTTTCGATTTCGATTTGATAGAGTTTCGATTTCAACAATCGAAGGGCTACTTCTTTGTTTTGTAACTGCGATCGTTCCTGTTGACAGGCAATGATAATACCTGAAGGCTTGTGTGTCAAACGAACCGCAGTTTCTACTTTGTTTACGTTCTGACCACCAGCACCACCCGAACGGAAGGTATCCCATTCAATATCGGCAGGGTTTACATCAATTTCGATTGAATCGTCGGCCAAAGGATACACATATACAGAGGCAAATGAAGTATGACGACGAGCATTAGAGTCGAAAGGTGAAATACGAACCAAACGGTGTACACCATTTTCTGACTTAAGATTTCCGTAAGCAAATTCGCCATCGATTTCGAGCGTTACCGACTTGATACCCGCCACATCGCCATCGTTATGGTCTACTTCTCTTACCTTAAACCCGTTTTTCTCGCCCCACATAATATACATACGCATCAGCATAGAAGCCCAGTCTTGCGATTCAGTTCCTCCTGCCCCAGCGTTGATTTCTAATACGGCAGACATATTATCGCCTTCGTCAGACATCATTTTACGGAATTCGAGTTCACCAAGTTGGGTTTCAAGTTTTTCACCTTCGGCATCTACCTCTTCTTCCGAAGCTTCGCCAAGGTCATAAAACTCAAAAATGGTCTCTAAATCGCCTAAATGTCCATTAGCTTTATCAAAACCTGATGTCCAGAATTTCAACTCACGCATTTGACGCATGATGCTTTCCGCTTTTTTGGGGTCATTCCAAAATTCAGGATCTAACGTGATTGTTTCTAATTCAGAAATTTGGTACTTCTTGTTATCGTAGTCAAAGATACCTCCTCAAAGCCTCTACTCTGGCTTTCAGGTCATTGAACCTGTCTCTTGTCATGTTGTTTGATTGTTTTGATTAAGGTGCAAAGATAGCGCATTTTTAGGGAAGAAATAACAGCGATTTTGGTATTCGGATTGAGGATGTTGGATTACAGATTTATCATAATTAATTAAAATACGAAAGGTCGATTCTATATAAACATCTACATTTTTACGTCACCCAATCATGTGAAATCATCTTGAAGAAGGTATTCTTGAAAAACCACACTATGAGTATTTTAGAAAAACGTTGCCTTTTTTTGACCACATCATTGGGTGATAATTAAATCTGAGCCTCAAATCTTATCGTTAGTTAAGTACAAAAGTCTTCAAACGATGGCTTTACGTCCTTTACTTTATTCCCTTAAATTATTTCTTACTTTATGAAAACTAACAAATTCCTTACATTGGCCCTAGCTGTAATGGGCGCTGGTATGATTCAATGGTCTTGTAGCAAAAACGAAGATAGCATCGAGCCTGTTCAGCAAGACCCCAACGCACCCAAAGGTCAAGTACGCATTGGTGTGACAGATGCTCCTATCGACAACGCCGAAGTTAAAGGTGCTTTTGTTACTATCACAGAGGTACGTGTTGATGGTAGAGTTTTCGATGCTTTTAAAGGTCCCAAAACCATTAATATTGCGGAACTTAACAACGGCAACTTCCTTACGCTAGGCGAAGGGCAGTTGCAAGCAGGGACATATTCAAAGTTGACTTTTTTCTTTGATTATGAAAAAGATGCGATGGGAAATGCGCCAGGGTCTTACATTCTTAAGGCTGATGGTACAAAAAGTAAACTAGTTATTTCAGGAAATGCCCGTAACTATCTTGACTTAAACACCAAACCATTTACTATTAATCAGGACGGTACAACCGACTTGATGGTAGATTTTGATTTGAGAAAAGCCATTAAAACATTCAATGAAAATGCGCAAAAACAATACTCTTTTGTGACGTATGGAGAGTTACAATCTTCGATTCGAGTAGTCAACAAAACAGCTACAGGAACTATATCTGGACAAGTGAGTGGTTATAATTCAGCCACAATGGGTAAGGTCGTAGCCTTTGTGTATAAAAAAGGCGAGTTTAACCAAAATGTTGAAACAAAAGGTCAGGGAGAAAGTGCTATAGAATTTAAAAATGCCGTATCGAGTGCCAAAGTAGATGCCGCAGGTAATTTTAAAGTATCATTCTTGGAAGAAGGAGATTATGAAATCCATTTTGCTTCCTACAAAAGCTCTGGCGAGGCAAACTCTTCGGTTGCACTAAACTCATTCTTAAATCTTTCAGGAAACCTAGACTTAACAAAACTATCTGTCAAAAGTAGTACAGAGGTACGTTTATCATTGTCGATTAAAGGTTTTTTAGGCTTGTAATAAGTAATAGAGCATAAACAACTCATGTTTTATCAGAAAAACACTGGCTAAAGAGTGCTTATACCTTGAATTTATATCTTAACTTAATTTGTTTTGACGATCCTCCTTCGAGTTTTTGAAGGAGGATTTCGTTTTTTACCGAGAGGCTTTACTGCTTTTGAATATTTATACTTCTTCCTCAATACCTTGAAGTTATCAAAATTGATAGATGAAGTATAAACTGTATAAGTTTACCCAAAAACTTGTAATTAATCACTTAGCAGTTGACAGCTTATAACTATATTTGTAGCCAAATTGTACTTTTCCCTTTAAAATAGAACAAAATGGCAACAACTTATGATTTAATAGTGATTGGTTCAGGACCAGGTGGATATGTAGCTGCAATTCGTGCGTCTCAGTTGGGTTTGAAATGTGCCGTTGTAGAACGCGAATCGTTGGGAGGTATCTGCTTGAACTGGGGCTGTATTCCTACTAAAGCTTTATTGAAATCAGCGCAAGTTTTTGAATACATCAAACATGCTTCTGATTACGGTATCACTGTTTCTGAAGCTAGCGCAGATTTCGGTGCTGTTATCAAGCGTTCACGTGGCGTTGCCGATACCATGAGCAAAGGTGTTCAATTCTTAATGAAGAAGAACAAAATTGACGTAATCATGGGTAACGGTAAAGTAAAACCTGGCAAAAAAGTAGAAGTAACCGCTGCTGATGGTGTAGTTACGGTATATGATGCCAAAAATATCATGATTGCTACTGGCGCACGTGCTAGAGCTTTGCCAAATATCCCTATCGATGGCGTAAAGGTAATAGACTACCGTAAAGCAATGTCTCTTGAATCGCAACCAAAATCATTGGTGGTAATTGGTTCGGGTGCAATCGGTGTTGAGTTTGCTTACGTGTACGCTGCTATGGGTACAAAGGTGACGATTGTAGAATTTATGCCAAATATCGTTCCTGTTGAAGACGAGGACGTATCTAAAGAATTGGCTAAACAATACAAAAAATTAGGTATCGATATTCATACTAATTCATCTGTTGAATCTGTAGATACAGCTGGCGAAGGTTGTAAAGTATCGGTAAAAACTCCTTCTGGTAATATCACAATCGACTGTGACATCGTTCTTTCGGCTGCTGGTGTTATTTCTAACCTTGAAAATGTAGGCTTGGAAGATGTAGGTATCATTACTGACAAAGGTAAAATCTTGGTAAACCAATGGTACGAAACTAACATCCCAGGCTACTATGCTATCGGTGATGTTACGCCAGGTCCTGCATTGGCTCACGTAGCTTCTGCTGAAGGTATTATCTGTGTGGAAAAAATCGCTAACCACCCAGTACACCCATTAGACTACAGCAATATTCCAGGCTGTACTTACTGCTCTCCAGAAATTGCTTCTGTAGGTCTTACTGAGAAAAAAGCAAAAGAAGCTGGATACGAAATCAAAGTGGGTAAATTCCCATTTGTAGCATCTGGTAAAGCTACTGCTGCTGGTGCTAGAGACGGTTTTGTGAAAGTAATTTTCGATGCAAAATACGGTGAATTCTTAGGTGCACACATGATTGGTTATAACGTAACCGAAATGATTGCTGAAGTAGTTGTGGCTCGTCGCCTTGAAACTACTGCTCATGAAATCATGACGGCTGTTCACCCTCACCCAACCATCTCTGAGGCTATCAAAGGTGCAACTGAAGCAGCTTACGGCTGTGCTGTTGACTTATAATCAGCGTTGATCTTCTTCCTAAAGGCCGTGTAGAACTCTCTACACGGCCTTTTTTTAATCGAATCGTCTAGGTATTTAGCAAAATTAGCTTTAAGTTTTT
>NZ_JBMLSD010000483.1:0-2681 GCF_049240685.1 Flectobacillus sp. | reverse complement strand
TACAGCCTAAAGCCTATTATGATAGTTTTGTTTGGCTTCCGCCAGCAGTCTTTCTTTATTGATTGGAACAACTCCTACCGATTCACATACAAGTCCACCGCCTAAATTCGATAACCCTGCTACTAACTCTGGAGACAAATCGAGTGCTACACAACAAGCTGCAATCGAGATAACGGTATCGCCAGCTCCTGAAACATCTGCAATTTGTCGAATATGGGCAGGAATATGCTTTTCTTCATCTTTGAAATTGATGAAAACACCTTGCTCAGATAAGGTTACAAAAGCTCCCTTTACTTCTAAGGTTTCTATCAG
Source organism: Flectobacillus sp. (assembly GCF_049240685.1). Taxonomy (NCBI): domain Bacteria; kingdom Pseudomonadati; phylum Bacteroidota; class Cytophagia; order Cytophagales; family Flectobacillaceae; genus Flectobacillus; species Flectobacillus sp. The sequence continues at coordinate 2,369 of NZ_JBMLSD010000483.1, read as the reverse complement.
CATGTTTACTGCCATAGCCAATTCAACGGGATCTTTTGAATCAAATTGAATGTTGAGACCTTCTTTGAGTTCTTTCAAATTTGGCTTGAATAAGGTAGCATTTTGATAATTGAGAAAATTACGTTTTTTAGGGTCAACTACCGTGGGGATATGATGTTCTTGTGCAAACTCTATTACGTCTGCAATAAGTTCTTTCGACAAAACACCTTTATCATAATCTTCAAAAATAATTACCTGGGCATCTAATGCCAAAGCTTTGATTTTAGTTAAAAGTAAATCACGCTCATTCTCTGAAATCAATCTGTCGGTTTCGGTATCTACGCGTACAATTTGCTGTGTACCTGCAATAATACGTTCTTTTACGGTTGTGATACGTTTTTCGGATTGAAGAATACCTTCTGTAGATAACTCTTTTTCTTCCAACAAATCCAATAGGGCATTACCATAAGAATCTTTCCCGATTACCGAACAAATAATAGCCTTTGCGCCAAGTGCCTGAACGTTCATCACTACATTGCCAGCACCACCCAAACGCATTTCTCTTTGTTTTACATTTACTACTGGTACTGGAGCTTCAGGAGAGATACGTTCTACTTTACCCCAGGTATAGGCATCAATCATCAAATCGCCTATGATTAGCACTTTGAGTTGATTGAAACCATCAAAAATTTGCTCAATTGTCATCGTCTATATAAAATATGCCCCCGTCAACCCGTTCCAAGATACTTTTGGGTTGGCAGGGGATTAAATGAATTGCAAAATTAAGATTTTTATGGATTATCCTCCAATGGTTGTCATGGATTCAGTTATAAGCTTGGTACGACGTTTCTCAGCTTCGAAGCCATCTTTAGCTCTTTGTTGAAAAGTATTGATAAAAACTCCTTTCAATTCTTCGTTGCTGATACCCGAACGAATCAAATCTCGGATGCTTAGCACGCCTTCGTCGTACAAACAAGTTTTTAATTCGCCTTGTGCGGTCATTCTGATACGATTGCAAGTGCCACAGAAGGTTCTTGAAAACGCTGCAATAACGCCAATATTGCCTTTGAAACCTGGAATTTGGTAGTTGTATGAAGTAGAATTCGGTGCATCAATCATTTTGCTAAGGCTCGGATAGGTAGCTCGAATGGTGTCTAAAATACGGTGTATATTCCAGTGAAGCACAGGATAATGCGAGCCTTCGCCATTGAAAGGCATTTCTTCAATAAAGCGAACTGCCACAGGATGATGCTCGGTAAGGGCTACCAAAGGTAAAATATCATCGGTATTTTTTCCATCCATTACCACAGCATTGATTTTTACTTCAAAACCTGCTTCTAATAAATCAAAAAGGGTTTGATATACTTTCGAAAATTCGTCGCGACGGGTAATATCAAAAAAGCGTTGCGCATCCAAAGTGTCCAAACTCAAATTGACAGAGCGAATCCCGATTTCTTTCATTTGTTTGAGATATTGCCCTGTCAGTACACCATTGGTTGTAATATTTAGCTCATCGATTCCTTGAATGTCGGCTAGGCGATACAAAAAATCAATGAGATTATTACGGACAAAGGGTTCTCCTCCTGTAATACGCACTTTGCTAATTCCTAATTCTGCAAGTACACCAACAATGCGGAGCATTTCTTCATAACTTAACAACTTTGATTTATGAAGATACTTGATACCTTCTTCGGGCATACAATAAAAGCAGCGCAAATTGCATCGGTCGGTGACAGCAAGTCTCAAATAAGTAATCGGTCGACCGTGATTGTCATAAATCACAGGGCGATTGTCGGGAGTTGTTATGGATGGATTAGTTGTCACAAATACGGATGATATAGTATTTTGGGTAAATCCCCATTGGTTGTCCTCAAATTATTGATTTACTTCGTTATATTAGCAATCAAAATCTTGGAAAATTTGTTCAAAAAGAAACGTTTATATTTATCGCTGATAGTATTTCTGTAATCAATACAAACAAATATACTATTGAATCCTAGAATCAAAAATTTAACCTAATGAAATATACAATTGCCTTGTTTGGTATCACTAAAGAAATTGTAGGCAATAGCTCGATAACTTTGGAGGTATCAGATACTCTCACAACTGATGGTTTGTTGACCTTGCTCAGAGCCGAATACCCTAAGTTGGCTGCTATTCGCTCGTTATTGTTGGCTGTAAATAACGAATATGCCGAACAGGATTTAGTATTATCAGAAAGAGACGAAATTGCGTTAATTCCACCAGTGAGTGGGGGATAGTTTGAGTTAGTCTCTCGATGATAGCATAGATTCTTGATTTCGGATTTATCTGGAATGTTCGGCACGATGTTCCGAAATCAAAATCTTAATGTTAAGTTAGTACGCAAAATAAAGTTTAAGATTGTGCAT
>NZ_JBMLSD010000482.1:0-2814 GCF_049240685.1 Flectobacillus sp. | reverse complement strand
CTCGCACATGGAAGGAAAGTAGGAGCCTTCCAGACCCACATGCAGGGTCATTAATTGTCTTATTTACTGGTGGATTGACATAATTTGCATTCATTTCTGTGAGAAGGTCACAGATACCTTCGGGAGTGAAAAACTGTCCCAAGGCACTGCTTTTACTTCGACTTGCTATGATTTCGTAGTAGGTGCCTAATCCATCGTACCAATTGCGCTTTTTGAAGCTTTCATTGTAGCACCTTAATAGTGCTGCCATCATCGCGCTAAGGTAATAGTAATCGTCTTTATACTTTCTTTTGAGCCTTTCTGCCAGCTCCTTATCTCCATGTGGTGACCAGCAAGCTATCATAAAATCTAAGAGGTCGTGGAATACTTCAGCTACGTCCCAGCGATATCCTCCAAGCTTATTAAATGCCTCGTTGAACTCCCTCAACTCGTGCGGTACATCTACTGTCTTTGCCATTAGAAGGGAACGTCTTCAAAGGTTTCTATTTCGTACTTTGGATAGCAAGACTTCAACAAGTGCTCGACATAGTAGTCTTTAATTTGAAAGCCTGCACACTCTTTGAACCGTTGTTCTATACGTTCAACTAAAATTGTGGCTGGTGACTTGTAGCTATATCGTTTGTAGGTCCTTACAAAATCAATCAAATCATCTATGGTGATTTTATCTTCTACAAAGAATAAGGAGTTCATTTCTTGAGCTTGAACATCTAGCGCTAAACCATCCTTATTGAACCATGCTTTGCTCACATCACTCAGCCAATTCTTATCTGCAAATCTTTCAAAGCTCTCTCGAGGGAATGGCTTCAGGAACTCCGAAATAATGTAATTCTTTGAGCTATCACTTGATTCATTGGCTTTTGCTTTCTGCCAAAGCTCTGCGAGCTCTAAGGGGTTGTTGGAATGCTCGAGTAAATAGTCATCAGCTTCATACTCTTCTATGCCAAATGGTAACTGTGTGGCTTTGTAAGGGAGGTGAGCAATATTGTAGATATCTAACCTTTCGCATATTTCGGTGTCGAATCTGCTTGTAGTAACCTTTCTGGCTGTTTGGGCCGCAAACTCGATGTAATCTTCGTTGGAAGTACCGGCGTACTTCTTCATGTGCCTTTCTGCATTGGCACCTAATTTGAAACTTTTCATTTTTTATAAATTGAAAACCAGTTGTATATAATTTGAGCAAATTTTTGTATATAATTTCAGTAAACTTTTGTAAGGTTAGTTTGCTCGAGCTAGCCTTTTGATTGGTGTGCCTCCGAAGAGCTTAACTGTTTCCCAGAGAACAATTACGTTGTCCTGAGCAAACTCATCTTTTTGAAACTCGAAGGTTTGACCCTCGCTTTGAAAAACTAAAATGTTGTTAACCTCCTTCTTGAAAATATAGGTTTTTGAATCGTTTTTGAGTTGAATCTTTTGATTGAAGTAAAACATAACTTGTTGTTTTTAAATCGTTTATTGTATTACGAAGGTAGGCAATGGGTACAAGGGTGAAAAACAGTGATTCTTTTATTTTACGGTAAGTTTGGCAGTCTAAAAGCATAAAAAAACCTGCACTGTTGGCAGGTTTTACTTTTTGATATATCTTAATTTTTTAAATGAATTTCTCATAATAGGATATTCCAATACGGGTATCTTTTGAGTATTGATACGATTGATTATTCTTTCTGTTTCCTCTGAACTCAACATGTTATTTTCTAGCTCTTCAAGTGCTTTTTTGTATAGAAAAGACTTATCAATTCTGTACAAAGTAAATTCACGTACTCCAGAATATTGAACCCCATAAATAATATCAAAACGAGGCTCGATATAATAATCGAAAGTATGAAAATTATCATCTGGCATAAAATGATGATCATATTGTTTCAGATGTCTATAAAAATCTATCCACCTGTCAAAGTGAGGTGGTAGTTCATTTTTTATTGTCATTTGGATATCGTTAAATAGTAGGGTAAACCAAATAATATTTTTCTTAGCAGCTAAATACCTGGTTAATTTGTAAAATATTATTTGGTCAAATGTTAAAATGGAACACTAAAGTTCATTTGGAAGGGATGGTTTTTAGTTCCAAGTTTTCGTACCTTAACTACATCTTTTCCAAAAATCCCCTGAAGATTATTGAGAGTTTCTTCAAGTGTCTGCATGTTGCGAAACTCGGCAAGTCCTCCAGCTCCAGTCCAGGTATCATTAAAATGAAAATAATACCTGTTATCACGCAAAATTTTGCGATTGTAATAGGCATTTAGCCCCGATATCCAATAATCTTCCTGATATCTTTGTTCAGGTCTGAAAAATAGCTTTGAACCCGTAAACAATCCGAACGCACAGGTATTTACATAGCCACTCATCTGGAGGGGCTGAAGTGCATTGTAAGTGAAGGGTTTCCCACACGTATTGAAGCCCCAGAGATACACTCCCATTCGCTTGGCCGTGCGAGCTGTTACCTGAATGACATCATAAATTTCCTCTGGATTTAGTTTGTCCTCTTCACCCGTTTCGGTATAGATGCGCTTCATAAATGCCAAATCATCATCCAAATGAAAGGCATCACCAAAGTGCTCCATCATCCACTGGCGCTTCCAGCTAAGTCCAATCACGCTATCAGGGTGTGTAACAATTTCAGTATCGGGGCATCGTTCTCGATATTCACCGAATTGGCTTTCTGGAATACAAATAATACTATTGGCAACCTTTTGATGAGTTGTTATGCGGTCAGCACGCTTGTGCGAGGCTATCAATACTTTTATCGGTTGTTCCATCGCTCAATAAAGCTTTTAGCGGTTGTCACATACGACTCACCCTTATTCGACGTCTTATAAT
>NZ_JBMLSD010000481.1:0-1865 GCF_049240685.1 Flectobacillus sp. | reverse complement strand
ACTTGACTCTCAATGGGAATGAAATCGTTTTTGTCAACTCATTCAATTAATTTTTTTTAACACTTAATTACAACAGCAACAATGTACAAAGCACAATTAGCCCCAAACCCAAAAGGTATCTCTGAAGTAGAAATGAACTACGATGTAATTTCAGAAACTCGACAAACTGCCAACGTAAACTATGTCGAAAAAATCGACATCTCGAAAATCGCAGATACACGTAAATTCCCTCAAGCTGAAGGTATGTCGTCTGTGCCAAAAAGTTGGGATGCTACAACGGAGGAGTTTCAAGCATGGTATAACAACCAAGATGTTTTGTTAATCGAAACGATGTTACAATCACTTGGCTTCCAATTCACAGAGATTCAAAAGCTTGATATTACGACTGGACAATATCACATTGTCAAGTCAAATCCTTCAGCTCAGTAATCTCCATCAATTCCATGTTTCAGTTTCATTAAAACAGTAATCTAAAATGTCTAAAGTCGCAATCAATTTTGATGTTCCATTCAAAGGGTTTGATGGTCAACCAGTACAAGAGAACGGAAACGTAATCAATTTAGGATACATTCTCTCACAACGCATTGCCTACTCGAATTCACCCAACTCTCAAAAACTCATGTATATCGGATTTCAATTGTACGAGGGTAAAGAGATTTCTCTTGACCCTGTAGATAAAGAAATCCTCAAAAAATTCATCGAGTCAGACGAGGTGATGACCAACATGATTAAGTTCAGACTTTTAGAACTGTTTTAATTCTGTAGCCTTGCGAATTCATTTTCGCAAGGCTTTAAACCTTACAAAAATGGCAGCACAAGCAGGAACAGAATTATTTAGCATACAGCTCAATGGAGCAATATGCTATGAAAACAGGTCTGGCTTCCCCAGTGAGCTAGTTACGATAAAAACATTTTACGGCCAAACAGGAGGTGCAGCAGAACCTCCCAAAACAAAACTATATCTCTCTGGAGAGAGAATAGGTGTAACTCTTGGTGAAACGAAAGCTGTTGGAAATAAACTCTATTATAAACTTAAAATCACTACCCAAAGGCGTGAAAAAGGTGGTTGGTTTGATTTAGGGGCGGGAGTTTATAATAACGAAGAAAGTGAGGCTTGGGTTCTCTCAACCGATGTAACCGACGATAAACAAGAAGCTGACAAGTTATTAAACGAGAGAGTAAATGCCAAACAGGTTGCTAAAGACAAAGCAACCCAGAAAGTCTTAGATACAATTGATGACAATGAAAACTCCTTCGCAGGTACAGAGGGAAATAGCGATAATACACAATCTCTCAATGTCACAAAGCTACTAGCGATTGTTTTAGGTTTCATTGCCATTATCATCATGGGTGTACTTCTATTCAAATCAAAAAACAGAGAGCAAATTCAATTAGCAGGTAAAAAACATTATGGGGTTCTCAAAACAAAGTGGAAACAGCTCTTCAAGTAACCAGAAAGCAACCACATCAAATAGCTCAAGTAATTCGAGCACCAATAATCAAACAGCATTAAGTAGCTTACTTGGAAGTGGTTTTGACACCTCAAGCAATATCAGTGTAGGAATGAGTGCTGACCCTGTATCTGCGATTGTAGGCTCAGTATCAGGCGTAGTCCAAGCCTTTGTCAATGCTGACTCCAAAAAGGAAGTTGCTAGACTCCAAGTAGAAGCAGAACAACTTCAACTTGAGGCAGAAGATGCTAAAGCTGACCAAGAGCTTTACAAGGTTTTACAAGAAAAAGTCAAGACCAAACAACAGCAATTGCAGACTGCTGCTGACAAAGCCAAACAAACAGCCACCAACAATATGCTGATTTTCTTAGGTGTGCTTGTCTTTGCCTTGGGAATCATCTTTGTCGTATTCAA
>NZ_JBMLSD010000480.1:5176-15018 GCF_049240685.1 Flectobacillus sp. | reverse complement strand
CATGCATTTTTCCCATAGCCCACCGCCGAAAGCCGATACCTGAAAGCTTAAAGCATAATCTTAAACTTTATTTTGCTTACTAACTTATTACCAATTTTATCTTGAATATTTTTTGAATGTATAAATTAAATTTTGCCTGCCACCCTAGGCTATTGTACAAATTATACAAAAAGCACCTTCGGATAACAGAAGGTCTGTCGTTCCAAAGGTGCTTTTATTTATGATTATATTAGATTGTCTAGTATTACTAGTGAGCTAAGATTTTGCCCCTAATATAATTAGAGTGTACGTTTTACTTCTTTCATTTCGTAGCATTCGATAATATCGCCTTCTTGGATATCATTAAAGTTCTTAATTGAAAGACCACATTCGTATCCGAATTTCACTTCAGCTACATCATCTTTGAAGCGTTTCAAAGCAGATATTTCACCTTCATGAACCACAACGAAGTCGCGGATAATGCGGATTTTGTTATTACGTTTCACGTTACCATCTAAGACATAACATCCTGCAACCGTACCCACTTTAGAGATTTTGAATACATTACGAACCTCGATATTAGCAGTTACAGATTCTTCGAATGTTGGAGCCAATAAGCCTTCCATCGCATCGCGAATTTCATCGATTGCTTGGTAGATTACTGAGTAAGTACGGATTTCGATTTGCTCAGTTTCTGCTAAGCGGCGAGCGTTGGTACTTGGACGTACTTGGAATGCCACGATAACGGCATCGGCAGCAGAAGCCAACAATACGTCTGATTCTGAAACCTGACCAACACCTTTGTGGATAATACGTACTTGTACTTCCTCTGTTGATAGTTTAAGCAATGAATCTGACAATGCTTCAACTGAACCGTCCACGTCACCTTTAACAATAACGTTAAGTTCTTTGAAGGTACCGATAGCCTTACGACGACCGATTTCTTCAAGAGTAATATGCTTACGAGTACGTAATGATTGTTCACGGATAATTTGCTCACGTTTGTTAGCAATTTCACGTGCATCACGCTCATTTTCCATTACGTTCAACTTATCACCAGCAGCTGGGGCACCACTCAAGCCCAATACCTGAACAGGAGTAGATGGGCCTGCTTCTTTTAATTTTTTACCACGGTAGTCAAACATCGCTTTCACACGACCATAGTGAGCACCTGCAAGCATCATATCACCCACATGGAGGGTACCAGCTTGTACCAAGATATTTGCCACGTATCCACGACCTTTATCTAGAGAGGCTTCGATTACAGTACCAACAGCACGTTTATTAGCATTAGCTTTCAGTTCGAGTAGTTCAGCTTCGAGTAGTACTTTTTCAAGTAACTCATTTACCCCCATACCCGATTTTGAAGAAATTTCTTGAGATTGGTATTTACCTCCCCATTCTTCTACCAGAATATTACGAGCTGCTAATTGTTCACGTACTCTATCGGTATTAGCACCAGGCTTATCCACTTTTGAGAAAGCGAATACGATTGGTACACCAGCCACCATTGCGTGGTTAATTGCCTCTTCCGTTTGAGGCATAACTGCATCGTCGGCAGCAATTACGATAATCGCAACGTCGGTAACTTTGGCACCACGAGCACGCATAGCAGTAAAGGCTTCGTGACCAGGTGTATCTAAGAAAGTAATACGACGGCCATCCTCCTGCTTCACCGAATAAGCACCAATGTGCTGAGTAATACCTCCAGCTTCGCCTGCTGCTACTTTAGCGCGACGGATATAGTCTAGCAAGGAAGTTTTACCGTGATCGACGTGACCCATGATTGTTACAATTGGAGCACGCGTTTCGAGCGTATCAGGCGCATCTTCCTCTTCTTGAAGCGCAGCTTCTACTTCTTCTTCAGCTGAAACGAATTGTACTTCGAAATCAAATTCTTCAGCAATAATAGCGATAACATCTGCTTCTAAGCGTTGGTTAATCGAAACGAACATACCCAAGCTCATACAAGTTGAGATAACCTCGTTTACAGAAACATCCATTAAAGATGCTAACTCGCTTGCAGAAATAAATTCTGTAACCTTAAGAATTTTTGCATCCTCTTCAGCTTGCATCTGGCGTTTTTCTTCGCGCTCGGCACGAACTTTACGTTTTTCACGACGTTCTTTTGCTCCGAAGTTTGCTTTAGAGGTCTGTCCTTGAAGGCGAGCCATGGTAGCTTTGATTTGTTCCTGAATTTGTTTGTCAGAAACTTCCTCTTTTTCGTCCTTCTTAGGTTTCTTCTTGTGGTTATTGTTATTGTTATTATTGTTGTTGTTATGGTTCTGGTTATTGTTATTACCACCACCAGAATTTTGGTTCTGAGGCTTTTTGTTACCATCACCCGGCTTGCTAGGTTCGTCTTTTTTAGGACGAGGAGCGCCTTTTTCGTTACGAATCTCTGCCTCTGTTACTTTCTCGGCAGACTTAATACGTTTACGTTTCTTCTTATTCTTATTATTTGAAGAACGTGATTGTTCTACTGGTAATTCAATTTTACCTAATACCGTCAAGCCTTTTAAGGTTTCCCCTTTAGCTTCGATAAGCTCGATATTTCTATCGGTTGGTACCTCATCATAACGCTTTGGCTGTGGCTTAGGCTGTTGTGGCTGTTGCACAGGATTTTGCAGTTTATTTTGATTTGACTGATTATTATTAGGCTTCTGGCCTTGCTGATTCTGCTGATTGTTGCGTTGTTGATTTCCTTGCTGATTATGTTGCTGAGGTCTGTTACCTTGATGTGTTGGAACATTAGGTTGCGATCTGTTTTGAGCAACAGAAGGATTTTCAACTTTAGCCACAGGCTGTTGTGGCTGCTGTTGAGGCTGTTTTTTTTCTTCGACCACAGGTGCGGTAGGTTCTTCTTTTACAACTGGTTTTTCTTCAGTAATTTCTTTTTTACTTTCAACAACTACCTCCTGTTTTGGAGTCTCCTCAATCTGGGTCTTTTCTGCCAATACTGGTACTTCGACTTTAGGTTCGGTAACAGTTGGCGTTGGAGCTACAGGAGCTGATACCTCAGGTGTAGCTTTCACAGGTGCCTCTATCGGTTTGGGTTCGACTGAAGGCGTTTCAACACTTACACTTTCAATTTTAGGTTCAACTTTAGGCTCGGCTGGAGGTGTCACTGGCTTTGGAGGCACAGGATTTCCTTTTTCGTCCAATTCAATTTTTCCTAACACTTTGAAAGTTACCTCTGCACGAGCAGAAATTTTTTCAGGCTCTGTTGCAGGTACTACCTCTTTAGGTTTATCTTCTGCCTTTGGTGCGTCGTTAGCTTCTCCGCGGAAGTACAAAGGCATTCCATCATCCTGTTTTTTAGGACTTGGGGCTGGTGCTTCCTCTACGGCTTTGGGTGCAACAGGTGTTGCTACTGGCGCTGCAGGCTGCATTCCTTCGAGTAGGCTATCGTTACGATATTCTTTCGCCAATAGCTTTAGTTGCTCGAAATTCAATTTGGTATTGGGGTTGTTATCAACCTTGTGACCTTTGGCAGAGAGATATTGAACAATGGTTGAGATTCCCACGTTAATCTGCTTTGCCACAAGGCTCAAACGCATCATTTTATCTTCTGCCATACTTTTGCTTATCTCCTTTTCTATAATACTAATTGATTAATGTTATGAATGTTTCTGTTTTGTCTGCACTTTCATCAAGTAGAAACCTACTTGAGAAAACTTGTTGACTGGACCGAATGATAGAATAGTTTTGAATTGAGTAAATGATATGCTCAAGCCGGAGCCTGAAATTTTCGAACAACTATTCTATCATTCTATCATTCACTCAATCAATCTTATTCAAACTCAGAACGTAAAATAGACAGTACTTCGTTCACTGTCTCTTCTTCCAATTCAGTACGACGAACAAGTTCCTCGCTACTCAACTTAAGTACTTGCTTAGCTGTATCTAAACCAATACGGTGAAGTTCTTCCAAGATCCAGTCTTCGATTTCGTCTGAGAATTCTGTCAAATCCACATCTTCATCATCAACCTCTTCTTGTTTGATATCACGGTATACATCTAGTTCGTATCCAACTAATTTTCCTGCAAGCTTAATATTTTGTCCACCTTTACCAATTGCCAAAGACACCTGGTCTGGTTGTAAATACACCGCAATACGTTTACGCTCTTTATCGATGTTCATCGAGCTTACTTTAGCTGGGCTAAGTGCACGCGCTACCAACAACTCAAGGTTTTCGGTATAGTTGATTACATCGATATTTTCATTTTGTAACTCACGAACAATCCCATGGATACGAGAACCTTTCATACCCACACAAGCTCCTACTGGGTCGATACGATCGTCGTAAGATTCTACTGCAACTTTGGCACGTTCGCCTGGCTCACGTACAATTTTGCGAATCATGATTTGACCATCGTAAATTTCAGGAATTTCTTGTTCGAACAATCTTTCCAAAAATACTGGCGAAGTACGTGACAAAATAATTTTCGGGGTACCGTTGTTCATTTCTACACGGTGAATAACCGCACGTACTGGTTCGCCTTTTTTGTAGCGATCTTTAGAAATCATTTCTGCTTTAGGCAAAATCAATTCGTTTTTCTCTGCGTCAGAAATAATTAGCTCTTTACCAACAATTTGGTAAACATCGCCCGAAACCATCTCACCTACCAAGTCCTTATATTTATCATAAAGACTTTCTTTTTCAAGGTCTTTTACCTTTTGGATTAGGGTCTGACGTGCCGTTTGAACGATACGGCGACCAAAGTCTTCCAGCTTTACCAATTCGGCTACCTCTTCGCCAATTTCGAAGTCAGGCTGAATTTTACGAGCTTCTTCCAATGGTATTTTGTCATAATCCCAAATATCTTCTGAGTTGTCATCGACAATCTCACGGGTACGCCACATTTCTAAGTCCCCGCTTTCCGGGTTGATGATTACATCGAAGTTGGCATCTGTTCCGTATTTTTTACGAATCATTGTACGAAACACCTCTTCCAACACCTTAATCATCGTCGGGCGGTCAACGCTTTTCTCTTTGGCAAAATCCGCAAACGACGCTATTAACTCTGCACTATTCATTGGTTCATAATTTTTAATGATTGAATAACCTGATACCAAAGACCTTGCTTTTGAAAAGCCCTTAGTCAAGCAACGCAGCCACTATTTAAACGATATTTGTACCTTTGCTTTATCTATATTTGAAAACGAAATCAATACTGGCTCGATTACTTCTCCTTTTTTAGGTTTCTTTTTGGGTTCTTCCAAGAAAATGATTCCATCTTCTTTTACTTCTTCCAAAGTACCTACTTTTTCTGTACCATCTGATAGTTGAACTTTGAGTGTACGACCTACATTTTTGTGAAACTGGCGGTTCAACACCAAAGGCTGATCTATCCCAGGGGAAGACACTTCAAGATTATAGGCAGTGGGTATCAGCTCCAATGCCTCTATATTGTTAGCTAATTTACGACTAATTTTGGCACATTCTTCGATTTTGATGCCTTCATCAGAATCTACAAGAATAATGATATTGGTACGTGTTTTTAGCACATTTACCTGCAAGTCCACTACGAAAAACAATCCGTTTTCGAGAAGCGGTTCAAGCATTTCTGCAATTTTATCTTTTAACATACTTATTTTTGAAGCCTACAGGAAAGAAAAAAGAAAGCATGAAGATGAAAAACTCTAGAAAACCACCACTTCACCCTCCTCTATGACTTTCTGGTCTGAATGTGTAATACAAAACAAAAAAGAGGGATTTCTGACCCCTCTTCCTAAATTTTCTGGTACAAAATTAGTACTTTTTTTATAAAAAAACAAAAAGAAACGAATTTTTCCTGTTTTAAGAAAGGGTTGGAACAAGAAAACTAAAACCGTGTTTATCAAAGCCTAAGGATTCATAAAAAGCATGTGCCTCAACCCGCCTTTGATTGCTAGATAATACCATCTTGTAGCATCCCTCTGTTCTACATATTTGCATGGCATACTGCATCATTTGCTTTCCGATGCCTCTTCCTTGGCAGTCAGCTCGTACTGCTACGTCTTCTACAATACCTGAGGGCGTGCCTTGATGAGCCATATTGTCCATAATCAATAAAGCAAAGGTTCCTACAACCTGATGCTCATTCTCTGCTACATAAACCTTATAATTAGGATAGCTTGACATTTTCTGGAATAAGACCTCTGCCTCTGGCAAGGTTAGCACTTTGCCTTTATCAAGTACTTCGGCATACAGTTGTAATATCGAAGGTAAATCGTGGGAAGTAGCTTGGCGAATAATCATTATCTAAGTTTAAAAAGAAATTTTACTGTTAGCGTTTATTACAAGGGACTGATGATGGTTATCATGATAAACAGTCGAATATTTAGCATAAGAATCATTTTATGAGTTTTTAACCATAAAGATTATGCAGAATTATCTATTTTCTACGTTGCTGTTTTACCTTCTACTACGATTGATTTTTTTACAAAATACTAACGTTGTATTACGGATTAACTCAAAGGCGTTGATTACCTTTGCAAACTTAAATTTATAAAAGGACTATTTCAAAAATAATGCAACTCTTAAAAGCCACTCAGACAGCCATATTCACCTTTGTAATATCTCTGTCATTATTTGTAAATTACACAGAAAGCTTCGCACAAAAAAATAAGCACAACACTCCTTCCTCTGTAGAACAGTTCCCTATTCCACCCGAAGGGCCTAATCGTCTTTTTTATATTCAACGTAGCTCTAATATCAATACTATTTTGTACGACGCAAATATGTTGCCTAACAACAAGTTAGACCACAAAAATCCCGTGCATACTTATTGGATTAGATATACAGAAGGAGGGAAAAAACAGGAGTTATCTAATATTCAAAGAACTTTGGCGTATGGATTACACACTAGCGCTCTTGAAGGTGAAATCAATGCTTATGAGGGTCACTTTTTGGCTTATCGTAAAAGAAGATTTATTGTAAAATTAGATAGTCATGGCGAACCCATCGCGCTATTTCCAATTAACGGAAAAATGCAAATACTGAAAAAGGTGTTTGTAAGTGTAGACGAAAGCGGTTTGATGCCCTCTGTCAACTATATTGAGCTTTGGGGTAAAGACGCTACTACCGGGAAAGATGTATATGAGAAGTTCAAGCCGTAGCTTCTCTTTAGTGATTGAATATTCCCGTGTTTGCTTCAATAAAATGCCTGCAAGAGATGTTCTTGCAGGCATTTTATTTACTTAGCTAATTCGCCGTACAAATCAAATTCTTCGGCTGAAGTGATTTTTACATCTGCAAAATCGCCTAAGCGAACATACTGACTTGCAGGGATTAAAACTTCGTTATCTACTTCTGGTGAGTCGAATTCGGTTCTACCAATAAAATATCCTCCTTCTTTACGGTCAAAAAGCACTTTGTAAGTATTACCAATTTTTGCTTGGTTCAATTCCAGAGAGATTTCTTGCTGTAATGCCATAATCTCGTCGGCACGTTCTTGCTTTACTTCTTCTGGGATATCGTCTTCGAAAGTGTGAGAGTGCGTATTTTCTTCATGTGAGTAGGTAAATACCCCAAGGCGATCAAAACGCATTTTTTCAACAAATTGATACGTTTCTTCAAAATCCTCCTCAGTCTCGCCTGGGTGACCAGAAATCAAGGTAGTACGCAAGGCAATGTTAGGCACTTTGTCGCGGATGGCATGGATTAAATCTTCGGTTTTTTCACGAGTGATACCACGACGCATTTTCTTCAATACCTCTGTCGAACCACTTTGTAAAGGCATATCCAAATAATTACAGATATTTGGTTTGGCTGCCATTACATCCAATACGTCCATTGGAAAGCCAGCTGGGTATGCATATTGCAAACGAATCCAATCCATACCTTCAATGTCTGATAGACGGTCGAGTAATTCAGAAAGATTACGTTTTTTGTAAATATCTAATCCATAATAGGTAAGGTCTTGAGCAATGAGGATAAGCTCTTTTGTTCCTCTTTTTACCAAAGATTTTGCTTCAGTTACGAGCTCGTCGATTGGGCGAGAAACATGACCTCCACGCATCAATGGAATTGCACAAAACGAACATGGGCGATCACAACCTTCAGCAATTTTCAAATAAGCATAGTGTGCTGGAGTTGTCAGCAAGCGCTCTCCAATTAATTCATGCTTGTAGTCTGCTTTAAGTGTTTTGAGTAAACGAGGCAATTCGTTTGTACCAAAAAAAGCATCTACTGTTGGGATTTCCTTTTCCAAATCATCCTTATAGCGGTGCGACAAACAGCCTGTTACGTACAGTTTATCAATAACTCCAGCTTCTTTGGCATCTACATATCGTAAAATCGTATCGATAGATTCTTGTTTGGCATTATCAATAAAACCACAAGTATTTACAATAACAATATTTGAATCGTCCTTTTTAGACTCGTGGCTTACATTCATACCGTTGCCTTTGAGCTGAGTATAAATCACTTCAGAGTCTACCAAGTTTTTGCTACAACCTAATGTAACTATATTTACTTTATTTTTCTTTAACGTTTTCGTTTTCATTCAATTAGTTGCTTGAAAGTCGTTTTCTAGCTTAATAAAATTTGTAATTGCGAGAATTATCAGTTTTCAACATTTCTCCATTTTAATTAAGTCTGCAAAGTTACAACAAAAAACTTAGAAATGAGGATTTTGGTAAACTTGGGTCAAGCATCGAGGTTATAATTTATAGAAAAAGGCTGTGCGAAACCTTTATCGTTTCTCACAGCCTTTTTTTACAATTCTTCTACTTCAGTACTTACGCCCAATTCGGCAAATAGTCTTTCCCAATACGCCGAAACGGCTGGGTTGTTGACACGAGTTGAAGCCGTTGGTTCAAAAGGTTTAGCAACAAATACCTGTATTGAACTCAGGTTATTGAGATTTGCTTTTAAATTACTGGCATCTTCTCTGGCCCAACCTACTGCGGCGGCGTCATCGACGGGGGGATTTTTGTGAAAATCGCGACGATGCTCGCCTTTCATGCTTTCAACCATGTCTGACAGATAATAGACCTTGACGTCATATCCTCTGGCAGCTTCTTTTTCAATCAATTCGAGCGAAGCCAGAATATCGGTACTTTCATTGCTACTCGAGGTATTGCGAGCGCTTAGTTGTTTGAGGACTAACTGCTTGAAAATACTTTTTTCTTTGCCCAAATCCAGTAAAAACTCTGTTTTGAGTGCTTCTGAGTCGTTGGCATTTGAGCCTTCAGTCTCCTCCATGTCGGTACGACTGATTACTTCTGCCACCTTGGCTTTTGCGGTGTTTTCATGAATAAAATACACAATTAACTTATCGCCTTTTCCTCTGATATTCTTCTCTACTAAGTCATTGATAATTTTTGTGTATTTCTCATTCGCAAAACCTTTATCCACATTTACACTTACCGATTTGTCGATAAAAATCATAGAACAAACCTTTGTTTCGGGCAATGTGTTTTCTTGTTTTTTGTCTTGTCCTGAACAAGCCCAAAGTACAAGGCCCACCATTATGGAAAGGCCAAAACTTATCAACTTGCTCGGAAGTTTAAATCCGAGAAATTTCATTTTTCTTGTTTAACATTATATATGAGGATGATAAAATTACAATTCAAAATCCAAGAAGGTTCATCATTTTGACTAATCTATTGTGCAAACAGATAAACGGGCGTTTTGTCTTATGAATTGTAAAGTTAGCTTTGTGTAATACCCTTGCTTATTTGAGGGCAACTTGCATAGATTGTACTAAGCGTGCCTTTGTAGTATTTAATTTGCCATTTTGTTCGAAAGAACTTTCCCAGCTCAATATCTTATAAGGAAATTGAGACTCGAATATAATGCTAACTTTACGATGTTTTTCTGGATACTCTATCGTATAATTCTTCAAAACTTGCTTACTCAACGAATCTGTTT
>NZ_JBMLSD010000480.1:0-5076 GCF_049240685.1 Flectobacillus sp. | reverse complement strand
TCTGGATACTCTATCGTATAATTCTTCAAAACTTGCTTACTCAACGAATCTGTTTTCTCTTCAAGCGTAGTTTTGCATGAAATAGCTTCTACCTTTTGATTTGTACTACGAAGGTATTCAAGACTAGGAATCATTTCGGCTTCTCCGTCTGGTAAAGTCTGTGGATTCAGGCGTATACGATTCCATATTTCATCTTCGAGCCATGCCGTTTTTACACTCGTATCTTGTTGAGCTTTTGCTTGAAATTCGCTTTTACCTTCATACAAAAATGTCTGACCCTTCCAGTTCAATTGGCTGTATTCCTGTCCTCGTGTATTTTGTTTAGCATAATCTACCTTTAATGCATGAGGAAATACCACATAATTTGTGGGCGTAAAAGTAGAGTTCGTCAAAGAATATTCATATACTCCAGAAGGTATTTTCTGTATTAAATTTTGTTTGAGTACAGTTGTAGACGCAGATTTGTCGGATGAAGTAGTCTGCATACGTTTTTTTGTATCAAAATCTACCATCGTAAATACCAGTTGTATTTGACCTTTCTGCTGGCTTGTATCCATAGTTTGTGTTAGTTCATAAGCACTAAGCTCCGACAATCCAGTATTCCAATATTGTTGAAAAGCTTGATTTTTGGCAAGAGGATTATCTTCTAATGGAGCGGTAGTATTAGTAGGTTTTTCTATTTGAAAAATAGTTGCTTTTTTAAAAACTGCAAATAAGCAAGCCAAGATTATACAGATAAAAAGGAAGTTCCCCCGAATCCATTTGTCGAGTATTTGTAGATTCATATCTAAGAAGTTTGTTGAATTGTTCCACAGCAAGTTACACATTTTAGTCAAAATCACTAACTTGTGTAAGGATGGTTATGCGCATTTGTTTGCTACTTACCTTTTTCTATAACACAAAAGCACTATCGTCCTTCATCATCAACCTTTATATATTCCATGCACACAATTTTACGCATCAAATTTTTATTACTAGCACTATGCACAGGCCTTGCGGCCATTGCTCAAATACCCAAAGCTCCCTCACGCACAGAAGGCGAAGGTCAGTATAATCGCATGATTATTCGAGGGGTCAACGTCATCAACGGAACGGGCTCTCCAATGCAGGGGCCTTGTGATATTGTTATCGAGAAAAACAAAATCACACAAATCAAGGTAGTAGGCTACCCAGGCGTACCCATTGACCCTAAAGACAGGCCTAAAGCGGAAAAAGGCGACAAAGAACTAGATTGTACTGGCATGTACGTACTCCCAGGTTTTGTGGATATGCATGGGCATATTGGTGGTCGTTCGCAAGGTACGCCAGCCGAGTATGTATTCAAGCTATGGTTAGCGCATGGTATTACCACCATCCGCGACCCATCGGCAGGAAATGGCTTGGATTGGGTACTAGACCAAAAACAAAAATCTGAGAAAAATGAAATCACAGCTCCTCGTATCTTGGCCTATACAGCCTTTGGTATGGGTTCGAAAGAAAGTATCACTACCGCAGATCAAGCTCGTGCTTGGGTGGAAGAAAATGCTAAAAAAGGCGCTGATGGTATTAAGTTTTTTGGCGCAAGACCCGAAGTTATGGATGCGGCTTTACGTCGCAACAAAGAATTGGGACTTCGCTCGGCTTGTCACCATGCTCAAGTAGATGTGGCTCGTTGGAATGTACTCAACTCTGCCAGAGCAGGCTTGACCTCGATGGAACACTGGTATGGTTTGCCAGAAGCGCTATTCGATAGCCAAACGATTCAGGACTATCCTGCGGATTATAACTATGGCAACGAACAAAATCGTTTTGAGGAAGCTGGCAAACTTTGGAAGCAAGCTGCCAAGCCAGGCTCAAAACGTTGGAATGAGGTCATGGATGAATTATTGAAACTTGATTTTACGATTGACCCCACTTTCAATATCTATGAAGCCAATCGCGAGTTAATGTTGGCTCGTCGTGCCGAATGGCATGAAGAATACACATTGCCTCAGTTATGGCGTTTTTATCAGCCTTCACGTATTTCGCATGGCTCGTATTGGCAAGACTGGGGTACCGAGCAGGAAGTAGCTTGGAAAGAAAATTATCGTTTATGGATGAACTTTGTGAATGAATACAAAAACCGTGGCGGAAGAGTAACCGCAGGATCTGATTCAGGCTTTATCTTTCAACTTTATGGTTTTGCGTATATCAGAGAACTTGAGTTATTAAGAGAAGCAGGCTTCCATCCACTTGAAGTCATTCGTGCGGCAACCCTCAAAGGTGCCGAAGCACTCGGTATGCAAGACAAAATCGGTAGTGTAGAAACTGGTAAGCTGGCCGATTTAGTAATTTTAGAAGAAAATCCTCTCAAAAACCTCAAGGTTTTGTACGGTACAGGAGCCATTCGTCTAACCGAAAGTAATGAAGTAAAACGTGTAGGTGGCGTAAAATATACCATCAAAGACGGTGTAATCTACGATGCTAAAAAACTCTTATCTGACGTTCGCAAAATAGTAGCAGAGGCGAAAAAGACTGAAAACTTTGAAATTTTCCAGCCTGGATTAGAAAAGAAATAATCAGTTAATTTACAAGCAAATAAGTCTACAAAAATTCTCACTCATCACGAGTCTCCTTGTTTTTTCGAGGAGACTCGTATTTTTTTAAGGTGTAATGGTATGTTTTTTGAACAAACAAGATTAATTAAAATCATCGAGTAAAGTGACAGTACTTATTTATCAAATATTTTATTGATAAAAAGGCTTTTTTTCTATTACTTTACTATAGTCAAAAAAGGATAATTCCTTCTTATCCAAACCCATAAATCCAACTTCCTATGCTAAATCGTGTGTTATCTCCACTCAAAACATGGTCAGGTATTTGGCTATGCTTAGTTTTTCTTAGCATGAGTAGTACATCTGTTCATTCTGCCGAAAGTAGTAAACTCCAACAAAAACCTACAGCTAGTACTAAAGCTAAACCTGGCCCAAGTACTAAAACAACTACTAGTAGCAAATCAGCTACTAAGAGCAAAAAGAAAAAAGGTAGTAAGAGTAAACGAGTTGCCAAAGTAGATACAACAGACCTTGACCCTACTCAAGTAAAAGTTCCTTTATACCAAAATCCCTAGCCACAGGTCGGGACTGTTCGAAGGATTTTGAGCCTCCTCTATTTCGGATATCGGATGTTGGATTGCGGAAGTACCGCCTGCTTTTTTGACTCTTATTGTAGAAAAAGCAGAGTAGTATGCCCCTATTTCCGAAATCAGAAATCCCAAATCAGCAATAGTTTGAAGCCCATCGTACATTACTGGCTACAGGTCGCTAAGTGCCATTTCTAATGCTCAACAGAGTAAGGGTTTATGCCTACTCCAATCTGACTTCCTTACTTATTAGTTTTAGATAATATGCATTCTTTCGTAACGACTGATTTAATAAAATTCTTTTAACATGAAAAAACTCATTTTTACTCTTTTTTTGCTCCTTAGTAGTATTATTGTAACCACAGCCCAAGATGTAAATACTGCATTACGTTACCTTAAAATTGCTAACACCCTCCGCGAGGTAAAACAATTTGACCAGTCTGAAGAATATCTCAATAAAGCATTGGGAATGGTTCGTGGACGAAACGAATATTGGGAAGCCGCTATTTATGAAAACCTTGGCTTCTTGTATCGTGATCAAGAAAATATCCTTGAGGCTTCACGTAACTTCTCCAAAGCGATTGATATCTATAAGAAATTAAAAATGGGTATGAGCGAAAAAGCTATTTCGCAATTACTCGATGGCTTAAAAGAAGCTGAAGAACTTTATGCAGGTATCGACATCGGCTCGAAAGGTGTAAAGTTAAGTATCATTGGGGTAACCGTTTCGCCTAAAAAAGGTGTTACTTACAGCCTCAAAAAAAGTATGTCAATCAATACTGAGCCTAGTGCCTTGACTACTCAAGCTATCAAAGAAACTGCCATAGCTATCAAAGACTTGGTCGATACTGCTACTGTTCGTAACAACGTATTGTCTGACCGTATGTTTATTGTGATGAGTAGTGGATTAAAACAAGCTACTGACAAACAGCCTGGCAAAGAAGCAGAAGTAATTGCTGCCATTCGTGAGGCCTTGAAAAATCCAAATCAAAAGATTGATATTATTTCGGCAGAAGATGAAGCTAAATACGGTGCACTTTCAATGGTAGCACCAGAGTTACATTTGTCATCATCAGTAATGGATATTGGCGGTGGAAACATCAAAGGTGGCTATTTGTTGAGCCGTACCAAATTTGAAGCAGTGAACTTCCCTTATGGTACAAAGGCTTTTGTGAAAATTGTGAAGAAAAAATTGCCAGATGCTAATTTGGAGGAATATACCAAAGGAGTTAACGACGAAGTAAAAGTGGTTGGCGAAGAGTTAGCACTTGAGCTTAACCGTAAAGTAGGTTTGAAAAACCGCAAAAACGTATTTTTATTGGGAGGTATTGTTTTTGTAATGAACTCATTCTTACACCCAGAGCGTGCTGCGATTATCGGTCGTCCAGTAGAAGTAAGTTTGGAAGATATTCGTAAATTCCGTCAAATGAGCGCTAGTAGCTATGAGGAGTTGATTAACCCAGATTTTTCTCGCGTGACAGACCCAGCAGTTCGTGCTATTGCAGAAGAAGACGTTAAAAATATTACTACAAAAATCTATAACCAACAAGATATTATTGCTGGTGCGGCATTGTTAGAAACTTTGATTAAGGAAATGAACCGTGATGGTGTTCAGAAACGCTTCTACTTCATCAAAGGTGGTGACGTAGCATGGATTAGCGGTTATGTATTCAGACTCATTTCTGACGAATACCAAGCACGTAAGGAATAGACGAGTGGTGAATGATGAATTGTGAATTACTCATTCTTAATTCACAATTAGTACTGTACGAAGGATTATAAAAACTGTTTATTTCGGATATCGGATGTTGGATTTCGGAAGTATAATCTTCTATATTTTGCAAAGCACAAAGGTATTTTACTGTATTTCCGAAATCAGGAATCCCAAATCTGCAATAGTTTGAAATCCTTCGTACAGCCCTAATTCACAATTCACAATTCACCACTCACAATTCACTAAATCTCATTAGGCAGCA
>NZ_JBMLSD010000479.1:0-1595 GCF_049240685.1 Flectobacillus sp. | reverse complement strand
TCCTGTTTTCAGCGTTGCAACACCCTAGAAATTTTTCTGTACAATTTGGTACAGTTCGGTTTGTAAATCGTCCATTTTGAGCAGTTTAGATT
Organism: Flectobacillus sp.; assembly: GCF_049240685.1. Lineage (NCBI taxonomy): Bacteria > Pseudomonadati > Bacteroidota > Cytophagia > Cytophagales > Flectobacillaceae > Flectobacillus > Flectobacillus sp. The sequence continues at coordinate 1,503 of NZ_JBMLSD010000479.1, read as the reverse complement.
GGGTGTGTTTGGATTCTGGAAGCGTGAAAGTTATTTCATACATGTTATGGGTGAGCTCCGCTGCCTTTTTTATTGATAGAGTTGACTTCTCTTTGTACAGTACCCGTTCAAGTTCTTTATAAATGCAGTAGGCCGTGAAGGAGATACAAACGTGTGCCTCAATACGATGTCTTAAGCGATGATAAATGGGTCTTATTCTTAAATCAGTTTTTGACATCCGAAAGGCATTTTCAATATGCCAAAGGTTTTTATAGTTTTCAATGACTTGCTTGGCGCCTAGTTGAGTATTAGTTATATAGCCCTTCAGCCCATCCCATAATTTGTCAGCCTTGAATTTTTCATAGTCAATTTCGATGGTGATTTTGCCTTGCATCTTAAGATACTTATTGTACCCCTTGTTGTTAATATTTGATTTGGTAAGCCTGCCTGCTTTGATTTGTTTTTCTAATCGTTGAAGCCCTCTCTGACGATTGTGTTGATCTTTGGCCGCTCTGTTGTTGGAGAATGCTACTACGAGCTTGGTGCCGTCATCCTTTTTTATGTTCACCACGTGCCCTTCTTCCCATGAGGTGGACAGTATCTTTTGCTTTATGGTCTTGGATTCGCTTTTTAATCTTGCCCCGATGATGTACTGATAGTTCCTTTGCGTTAATTCGGCTAGGTTGCCCATTGATAACAATCCGGCATCCGCTATTACGATAGGCTTGCCCAGATTAAATTTAGCAGCAGCCTTTTCCAAGAAGGGTATCAAGGTGTGTCCTTCATAAATGCTTCCTTCAAAAATTTCATATCCAATGGCATAGCCTCCTAAACCCACCAATAGGCCAAGATAAATTTGTGGGTGTTGGTGCTTGCCATCTTTGGAAAAGCCCGTCTTACGCAAATCATCTTCGTCACTGGCTTCAAAATAAAGAGTGGTCATATCATAAAAGACCACGCTTAAATTGTTCTCCAATATTTTTTTGGTGTGTGTGAATGCAACTTGCTCGACCTGCGCTTTCAAACTGCTATTGAGTTTGTCCAGAAAACGGTACACCGCATCAATATCTAACTGAACACCTTGATAGCGGTATAGGTAGTCCACCGTCTTGAGTTTGCTCAAGGGAAAAGCTAAACGCGAGATCACCAAATGACGGAACATCTCTTGCTCAATTACCTGAAACCCTATATGATCGTAGATTTTTCCAAAGATTAGTTCTGGCCCCACTGTTCTAATACTGGCATTGCCCAAGCTATTCATCACTTGTTCGACCAACGTGTCTTTTTCAGATACAAACAGAGCCGACTGAGCCGAAAGTTTTTCAATTTCTTGCTTACCTAAAAACCACAGCTTTTGTAATTCTTGCTCCGTAGAACTGCTCCCAATAGTTTTCAACACTTTGTACCTACCACTGGCCTTTGAAATTATTTGTACAGAACTACTACCCGATCGATTCTTTATTTTTCTTAGGAACATACCTAAAAATAGCCATGCAACACCCAATTTCAAAAAATGCTATCTGA
>NZ_JBMLSD010000478.1:0-6585 GCF_049240685.1 Flectobacillus sp. | reverse complement strand
AATCAAACTCCTTCAAGTTCAATTTGGTATCGACCGAAGTCGGCAAAACATTGACCAATTTGATAATCAAATCTTTGGTTTTGCTATCCTCAACTACAGAAACAGAAACTCGCTTTTGGAGATACGAATCCTTGTCTGACAGTTCGACTTGACTAGCAATATAGCTTTCCCCAGCGTGAACGCCATACAGCTTTTGAACTTCATAATCTACTGTAGTTTTTACTTCGGTATTATTAAAGAAAATCAAGTCAGGCTTCCATTGAGTATGACCTTCTTTGGCCAATAGCGGTGCATACGAAGACATACTTACCACATCGCCATTGCGTTCAAGACTGTTTAAGTGTAATGCTTCAACCAAGGATGTATGCAAATTATTGGCTCTTCCACCGATATGTGCTGCGTATTCGCCTAGATATACTTTAGATTTACTACGGTCATAATTATCATAATAATCTTGGTTATTGATAAACCAGCCTGGCGATTGGTAATAGTGTTCATCGACCATCGGAATGCCAATATCATTGGCAAGTTTCCAACCTTCCACATAATCGGTTCCCTCCGACCATGGTCCAACGGTTCCGATTACTACGATTTCTGGATACTTTGCTTTAATGGCCTTGAAAATCATTCTAAAACGCTCTTCAAACAAATCAGTAATCAAATCTTCGTTTCCAATGCCGATATATTTCAAGTTGTAAGGTTTGATGTGTCCATTGGCGGCACGTACTTTTCCCCATTTGGTAGTCAAGTCGCCATTCGCCCATTCAATCAAATCCAAAATGTCTTGGATATAGTTATCCATTTGTTCCATCGGGATACCACCTTGCTGACCAGCTCCACCCACACTTGAGTTTTGGCAACAAACACCCGCCGCAATCACAGGTAACGGCAACGCTCCGATATCCTCACAAAATTGAAAATACTCCCCATATCCAATCCCCATACTTTGGTGATAGCCCCAAAGATTAAACATCGGTTTGCGCTCCTCTAACTTTCCAATCGTATTTTTCCATCTATAAATATTATCCAAACCATTCCCATGCGCCACACAGCCTCCAGGGAATCTTACAAAACGTGGATGCAAATCGGCAAGCGCTTGTGCAATATCCGCTCTTAGTCCATTACGACGACCTTTGAAGGTATTTTTTGGAAAAAGTGAAATCATATCCAAAGCATATTGTCCAGCGGTTTCAGGAACAATCGACAATTCAGCATTAGCTGTTGACTCCTTGACCAATAAACTAATCTCATATTTTTGCCAGATAGTTCCATTTATATCTACATACCCCTCAGCGAACACTTTACCCGAGGAGTCCTTCAACTGAATCGACAGTTTACCGTTTTTTCTGTTAATATTTTTTGCAAATAAAGAGAAATAATACGTTTCACCAGCCTTCAAGGCAATACCTTCATAACCTTCGGCCACCAAGACATCACCTTTTTGTGTGGTAGTCAAAACAGCAAAATGCGAATTGTTATAATGAATTGGACGTATAGAGTCTATAGTAAGCTTAGCTTGACCAGTGGTATGCCAAGCTTTTGTAGCAGTCCAGGATTTATCATTTCCTCCTTTTTCTGAAAGTTTATATTCAAAATCTCTATTCTGAATCAATTCGGCATAGAGACCGCCATCAGCAGCATAGTTCAAATCCTCAAAAAAGATACCCATCAATGTTGAACTAATTGGTTTTCTTTTCTGAAAATCTACAGTTACCTGTGCAGATAATGGTTTTAAGTTGGCTAGTTTTAGAGTATCCTCATACAAATTCTCACGATACAACTTCTGTCTTTCCTTTTCTGATTCCAAATACTTCAAGAGCTTATTGACAACTGCCGAAGACACTTTATAAACCAAACCAGTTTCGGTTTTATCTCCTAGTTTAACCTCAGTTCTAAGATTTAAACGAGCTGATAAAGAAGCTTTTTGCTCTTTCCCATAACTTCTGAAATCTTTAGTAGAAGTAGAAAAAATTTCCGTTTTATCTCCAACTTTACTTAACCAAGAAATAAGATATTCCTTTGTTTTAGCATCATATTTAAACTCTGGCAATAAGCAATTTTGACTGCCCATAAACACAGGATAACTCTGTCGACCCCAAGCGATTAGGTCGACCGAACTTGCATGCGCCAAAGCATTATCCTTTTCATTTACCGAAAAAACACAATGCCAAAGTCCATCCGCACCAAGCCATAAAAACGGACTGAGCATTCTCTTTTGAGCGCCCCAAGTACCATAATCAGAACCTAATACACCAAAATCATTGCCGATAGTATTCCAAGTGTTTTTGTCGCTACTCCATGCTAATTGCAAGCCTATTTTTCCATCATTTTTTAAAGAACAATAGGAAAAAAGGTAGACAGAATCTTGAGTAATGGTTTGTGCTGAGAGTTGTATTGACAAAAAACAAAACAGCAAAAGTAGTTTTTTCATAAAATTGGTATTCAGTTTAAGGTTAAAACAAGACTATTTGATAGGACTAATTTTCTACATCCCAGCACCATGACGGTTGATTTCAGGAGCAAAAGTACCGGTAATCACACCCACTTTTTTTCCTGACCATAAGTCAACAATCTGGCATTTGGCTACACATCCAAGGGCTTTTAAATCAATAGAAATCGCTGATTTTTCAGGAACAACAGACCCAGCAGGATCTTCTGTAAAAACCATAAACTGCATAGTTGCCCCTACATTTTGCATCGCAGCGGCATTGTCGACCCCTACCAAATTATGTTGAGCAAAGGTTACAGTAGCCAGTAAAGTCAGCGCAGTGATAAGAGTTTTTTTCATAAGCTTTGTTAATACTTCAAAAAAACGTGTCAATATGACACAAATAAAGGCAAAAAAAATGACAGAACTGTTGGGCTCTGTGGGACAGTCGTGCAAATTTAGAAGGAAATATTAAATAATTTAGTGGGAAAAGACAATTTTGTGAATCAATTATTTCATCTTTGGAAATTGAAAAATCAAAAGTTGTACTGACTGTGGAGGCTAATTGTAGAAACAGCAATAACTTTTATTTATTCAACTAAAAAATATCAAATCCCTCGCTAGTGCTGGCTTCCTAGCCAGTACTCACTATTTCAAAGGATTCCAATCCTTTGCTAGTGCTGACTTCCTAGCCATTGCCTCTGATTTATATGTATTATACGATAAGCAAACCGATACTGTATTGCTAAATGATTTACCCATCAATAACAAGAAAGTTTATGCAAAATAATTTTAGAATCGACTCTATATTTCACCAAGTGGGTTATTCGTTTGATATTCCCTTAGAAATTCATCAAGAGCTCATACGAGAAATAGACTTAAAATTAAAGTCTGGGGAGATTTCTTTGTTAGGGAAAGAGGAGTATTCTCTTTTTGTAATTGTTAATACGGGTAAAGAAGTGATAGATTTAGCTATCAAGAAATCCTACCAAAGTAAAAAAGAGCGGTATTTAGAATATGTAATTTACATTCCTTTTAATGCGGTCTCTAACAATGAAGCTCAAGTAAGTATGATTTTGACATATTTGGACTATTTAAACCTAGGTATTAAAATGATATTAGCAATTTATAAAGCTGATACAAAGGTAATTGAGGATATTTTTCGGAATACTAAATCTAAAGTTTTGCATTCAGATTCGTTGTATCATTGACCGCTTGCTATACATAAAACTCTCAAAAATCTTGACCATCGCTAGTTTAAAAACCATAGGCAGAAGTATAAAATATATTGCCGCAAGCCATTCAGCATACAAAAAGTTGTAAAGTTTTACTCAGAAATTAACAATTATGGCTAGTGTACTGACATTCGATGAAACAAAGCGTGAAACTAAAATAATCATTCAGCATCTAAGACAAACCTAATTTTAAAAACAGATTATTTATGAATAAAGGTTGTAAAAAATAATACCCTGAATTAGTAATTTCTTCAAAATAGTACTTAATTTATTGACCTCAGTCCTTTTTGAATGTCATTATCACAATCATTGAGTGAGGTACATAAAAATGAGGAACAATATAGCTGTGATTACTAAAAAGCCTGTTAGCAATGGTTAATAAAAATGATTTAATAGACTATCCAGAAGTATATGATATTGACTGGTTTTTAGTATCCAGCGAACAATATTTAATACATTTTTCTTCATCGGGAGGACAAATACCTAAATTGGTTTTAGAAAGTTATGATTATCTCCCTATTTTAAATAACTTCTTTGATAAATTGGCAGAAATCACCGCGGCAGAACTGAACCCTGTTCTCAAAAATAACAAAAAAAAATTTCTTAGAAAGGATGATTCAGAGTACCTAGAGTGTTACAAAAAATGGGCAACCAAAGGATTTTATACATTTGATAAAGCAAAGGACAACATGCCAATTAACAACGAATATCATTTAGTTGCGCATCCTCAAAAGCCTATGCAAATTGACTTATTCCCAAATGATATAAAAGAAATTCTTCGAAAACTACAGTTGGGAGCCTCTATAAAAGGCATCAATTCTATTAATCTTTCAGAGTTTCCACAACTTTGGTAACGGTAAAGTATTAGCTGAGGCATATCCCAAAATCGGAACTTAGAAATTGTGGGGTAAGAGCTTTTGGGATAGTTTGCAATGAAACAACATTAAATGTTTGAAGGGAATTCACTAAAATTAAAAGGGATCAAAGAAAGTCATTAATGGATAATCTGAATTTATGCACCTATAAAAACCAATGTTCATACGTACAAATGCTATATCATGATTAAAGTATTGTGTCTGGTTAAAATAATAGTAATTTGAAAGAAACCACACCTTAAAATTGAGATATGTAACAGAATCAAAAAAACTATTTCGTTTCTACTATTGTTTGAAACCCAATTTAACGCAAATTTTAATGGTAAAAACTAACTTATGAAAAAGACACAATTATTAAGAAAATTTTTGCTCACACTAAAATATGCGATTTTAGGCATTATGTCATTATTCTTAATTTTGACTATTTATGATTTTATTGTTTCGAATAGATTTAGCTGGGATCCAATTATATTAATAGCAATTCTGGGTATTATTTTCTACGTGTTTTTGAAAATAATAAAATGGATAAACTTGTAACAAGGATAGAATGCATAATAATCAACTTTTTTAAAATAATTATTATGAAAAAGCACTCATATATTATTGTACTCATAACCCTTACGCAACTTTTAATTAATTGCTCTAAAGATAAATCAAGTAAGAATATCAAGTTATACGATATGCCTGCTTTGGATAGCTCGATAAATTTATCTGAAAAAGCTCAGATAGATAGCCAAATGATTAAAGGAGTACGGAACGAAAATTCTGAAGCTATTCCATCTGTTGCTCTAGAAAAGGAAAAATTGATCAATTCCTATGAAAGAATTTCAAAAATAGACACGATACTAAATGTTGATGGAAAGAACAAAATGTATCTTCATATTAAATATTACTGTTTGTTTGATAACAAATTGATTATTCCTCAAAGATATATTTCTACAAATAATGATAGCTCTACAACCTTTTTGACCCATAATTTCATGTCTACTATAGTCCTATGTTATAATCAAGACACTATTGTTAATCAAAATATCGATAAGAATACATTCAAAAAGTACTTATCATCATTACTACAGCAATACGGAAGCTTAAGAATGCCATATTTATATAAAATAACAAAAGATGGTATAACTCTTAACTACTCTGTATCAATTCCTTTAACTGATATAGGAGTTTTAATGAATGTCAACATTGATAAATTTGGAAAATTTAAAATATCGGAATGAGCCTCGCTAGTGCTGGCTTCCTAGCCAGTACTCACTATTTCAAAGGATTCCAATCCTTTGAAATAGATGTGATGTATTAACAGTATTGAAAAACTCATTTACCTGTAGACTAAGCATTCAATATTACATGGGAATGAATAATAATAGAAGATATACAAGAGCTATAACTCCCTATTCTAACAAATATATTGCACCTTTCCTATTTCTTCTAATCGGATTTTTCCTATTTTTTCGTGCAATTCTTTGGTATGTTGATTTTCACGAAGGCAAAATTCTTGAAAATGGAGCTGAAGTAATTGGAGAAATTTATTCCTTTGGCGGTAAAACCACGCACTTTCGTTTTATGTATCAGAAACAAAAATATGAGGTGAATGTAGATAGGGCTATTAATACCATTGAATTAGGAGAAAAGTATTTTATTAAAGTTGATACAAATGACCCTACCGAAGTTGTAGTTGAATGGTGGAAACCAGTTATTGACTCTTCTTTTAACAAGATACGCCCAACAGAAATAGATCTTGAAAAATCATTCTTCTCTGATAATTTTGACTTTTCTTATACCATCAATAATCAAATTTATACCCGTGTACAAAGGTTTCCGCCCAATTTTGAGAATCAAAAAAGTAGTAATTTTTGGGTTTATTACAAAAGAGAAAATCCTCGAATAGCATATTTGATGGGGTTTTATTAATAGGTCGATTCTTCAAATTACTCACATTTCTAAATCAATAAAATGCACTTGAAAAAAACATCTCTATTGCTGTTATTAGCCGTCCAATTGATGGCGATGGCTACGCCAGTATTTGCTCAGGAACAGAATC
>NZ_JBMLSD010000477.1:0-3828 GCF_049240685.1 Flectobacillus sp. | reverse complement strand
TAAAATCCTAGGACATTGTGTAAATCATAATTTTTGCGACGCCAGTTTTTTACATTTTTCCAAGAAAACCAAAAACGCTGTTTGGCAGCTGATTTGTTTTTGGGCCACCATAAAATAATGCCAGAAATCAAAGAAATAATAAAAATAAGCACTGGAATACCCACGATATATTTGCCCCAATCATTTCTGAGAAGTAAACTCCAGTGAATGAATTTTACGATATTAAAAAAGCCATTCTTCTCATCATATACCGCTAGCACTTTTCCGTTGAAGGGGTTGACATAAGCAGTTTTGTATATCACCAACCTATCAAAATAATTCCAACCTTTTTTGTCAGATTCATGATAGACAAATTTATAGCTCTGCGCTTTATTCAATGGAATTTCGACCCAATGCAAAGGATACTTTTCACGCGTTTGTTGATTCACCAAAGCTTCCAATTTTCGGAGTGGGAGCGTACTCTTTTGGGTAATATTAGGCTCTTGATGATAAATATATTCTTTTCTGATAATGCCTTGTATTTCCTCTTTAAATACATACATGGCTCCTGTAATGCTCACAATAAACACAATCAGACCAGTGCTTAGGCCAAGCCAAAGATGAAGTTTGCCAATAGTTTTTTTGAAAGACATAATAGATTTAGTTCAAAAGCATTTTGTTTATTTAGACTTATTAAAAACAATACCACAAAGTAAGGGAGGTAATTTTTAAAAAGCAACAGTTATTTAGAATTATTATAAATAAAAAAATGGATGATAAGTTAGTGGGCAAAATAAGATTTGATTTTTGAGCTTTCGGCTCTGGGCATTCGGTAAAATATATCTATCGTTACTAAAAAACATTTTAACACTCTTTGCCTTGTGCCTGTTGCCTCGTCCAAATGATAAAAAACTTAAATATAATTTTGCACTAATACTTAATATAAACAAATCAGAAAGAGTGATAGCCTAATTTTAAAGTGAAGAGAAATTATTGATAAGTTTAGAGCTATAAAAACGTTAAACAATTGATTTATGACAACAATGTTTGATTATCCAAGCTTAATTAATTCTGGAATATGATACGATTTTTGATGTTTTTTCTCTTTCTTTCTCAGACGCTGTTCTCGCAACAAAGTCAGTATTACCAACTATCTGCTGAGGCTTTTAGTAAATTACCTCAAATAAAAATGCCGATAAATCCTGTTGCGCCAGACTATGAACTGCTGGATGCTGCGATTTTTCATCAGACCAATTTGATGCGAAAAAAATATGGTTTACCTCTCTTCAAACTAGGAGAAGGGCTTTATCGTGCTGCTCGAAATCATTCAGAAGCGATGATTAATCGGGATTTTTATGACCATCAAAATCCTTACAACAGAAGCCTTCGAAATTTGGATGACAGAATTGAGCAATTCGATAGGCCTTACTTTGATTTGGCAGAAAATATTGCCGAAATAGATTTGATAGATACTCCAAATGATTTTTGCCCCGAAAGAATGTCTAATGGCGAATATCGTTACATGGATTGCCGTACACATCGACCTTACAAAATGATGTCTTATTGGACACTTGCAGAGGAGGCGCTTCGTTTGTGGATGGAGTCTAAACCGCACAGACGTAATATTTTAAACCCCGAAATGCGCCTTATTGGATGTGCTGTCCAAATCTGTAAACGCCCTTATTCGACTGAGGAAGGTCCTTTTGCTAGACTCACCCAAGATTTTGCTTCCGAGCCGTTACCCGAATAAAAACTTCCTTAAATGCTAAACTAAGCGGGTAATTCTTGTGTTATGCCAAAATAAGCTTAAGTTGCAGGAACTTGCGCTAAATTTGAAAAAGTGACCAAAAAATGCCTGTTTTTAGGTATCTTTGTCAGAAAGCACCAATAAAAATATAGTTTTCCTGCCTGTTGGCAATGCCCGCTTTCCCATAAATTACGTACAAAAGGTTCTTCATTGTCAGTATTTTCTGACAGAATAATCGAGAGGTATTAGGTGGTTGGATTCGAAGAACCAAATGTTTGATAAGTCCATCTGTCTCATCCTCTGTCTATTGCAATGATTAATTCGTAACTACTTGGGTTATTTAGGAGGAAATTTGTAAATACAAGTAAACCACTTGTATGAGATAAAAGTGATTATTGGCAAAATTAAAATGGATTGGTGATAGCGGTAAAAATGTTTGCCTGATAACAATTAGTCATTTTATAATATCTCAAAATTGATTTGATATACGAAGACAGAAATATAGACCAATGAAATTAACATTTTGGGGTGCTTCGAGACAAGTAACAGGTAGTATGTACCTGCTCGAACTCGAAGACGATTACAAGATTCTGATTGATTGTGGTACGGACATGGAGCGTGAATTAGATTTTACGCAACCCGTTACTGGATATCAGCCCTTCTTCCCCTTCGAAGCTGCTCAGGTCAATTTGGTTCTGTTAACTCACGCACATATCGACCATTCGGGAAACATTCCAATGTTGTACCGTGAAGGTTATGAAGGACAAGTGCTATGTACGCCTCCTACGGCCGAATTAGCGGAAATTCTTTTGTATGATGCAGCGAGTTTGAACTACAAAAAACTGAAGCAAGCGGAAGGAGATAGCAAGAAGAAAAAGAAAAAAATGGACCGCTTGATGGTAAAGGGTGACCTTTATCTACAGAAGGATGTCGAGGATACGATGAGTAATTTTGTTACTCTTCAATTTAATCGACGCTTTAAGGTCAAAGATGGTGTTTGGGTAACTTTTGTTCCTGCTGGGCACTTATTGGGGGCGGCTCACGTGATAGTCGAAGCATTTGACAATGGTGAAAAGAAAAGTATTTGCTTCTCAGGAGATATCGGAAGAGAAAATTATCCTCTATTGGTTGATCCCGCAAAGGAGTTGCCACAAACGGATTATGTCGTTTGTGAGACCACCTATGGCGCTCGCTTACACGAAGATAAGGTAATTCCAGAGGATGCTTTGGCAAAGGTTATTCAAAGAGCCTGTATCGATTTGCCAGGACGGTTGATTATTCCAGCCTTTTCTGTAGGTCGTACTCAAGCCTTACTTTATACCCTCAATAAGCTCTATACTGAGCGAGGATTTAAGCCCATCAAAGTATTTAGTGATTCGCCTTTGGCGTATGCAAGTACCAAAATTTACCAGAAAAACGTGCGTCAATTGAATAAAGCAGCGCAAGAGTTTTATGAGGAAAACGATGGCTTGTTTGACTTTGAAAACTTGCAATATATTCAATCCGAAAAAGCAAGTAAGGCAATTTCAAATTATACCGAGCCTTGTATTATTATCTCGGCATCAGGGATGGTTTCAGGAGGACGAGTTGAACAGCATATCGCGGCCAATATCAACAATGTGTATTGTACCATTTTATTGGTTGGTTTTGCTTCTGAAGGTACTCTCGGCTGGAAGTTGATGAATGGACAAAAAACGCTCCGTATTAAGGATGTTGAATTGCCTGTTTTGGCAACTGTCGAAAAAATCGACGTGTTTAGTGGACATGGCGACCAAAACGATTTGTTGAATTTTGTTAGCAAACATAATCCAGCGCGCGTTAAGAATGTGTTCTTGGTTCACGGTGAGGAAGAAAGTATGGTTGTGTTTAAAGAGCTCCTTGAATCAAAAGGCTACGCCAATGTCGAAATGCCAGAGAAGGGACAATCTTATGAATTATAGGTTTTGTGTTTCAGGGATAAGGCAACAGGCACAAGGCAAAGCGTGTTAAAATGTTTTTAACGACCACGGACTTGCATTTTTCCCAAAGCCCACCGCCGAAAGCCTACACCTGAAAGCTTAAAGCACAATCCTAAACTTTATTTTGCGTACTAACTTAACTAT
>NZ_JBMLSD010000476.1:0-1301 GCF_049240685.1 Flectobacillus sp. | reverse complement strand
AAACTTAAATCTAATTTTGTGCCATTACTTAAATAATCGAGCAGAATAATATTTAAGTTATGTGTTAGGCACGAGGCACAGAGTGTTAAAATGTTTTTATTAACCACAGCTATGCTTTTTTCCAAAGCCCACCGCCGAAAGCTGATACCTGAATGCCTTGGGCACAAAAATTAAATTCTATTTTGCCCACTAACTTATATATCTTTGTATAGATTTTGTTTAGGCTACAAACAAAACCACCCAATCTCAATATTGACTAAAAAATAATACGCTGTAACTACCAAAATATAGCTTTTTAATTTCAAGGAATGTCAGAAATCTTAACCAAATATTTAACCCAAAGAGAATCTTCCCAGCTCGAATTTAAAAGTAAAATTGATAGTCCTTTTAAAATTGCACGGACACTTTCGGCATTTGCTAATACCGCTGGAGGGGTTTTATTGATTGGCATTAATGACGATCGTACCGTAAAAGGATGTTCTGAACTGGAAGAGATGACCAAAGTAATCGAAGCAGCTGAACATTTGATTCTTCCACCCTTGGATATTAGATATCGTTCGGTTATGTGGGAAAATAGAAAAAAGGTTCTTCTTGTAGAAATTGATGAAAGTTCGGATAAGCCACATGAAGCCTTAGATGAAAAAGGTAATCGGACGGTTTATGTTCGTGCAAACGACCAAACTACGCCGGTATCTAAAGAGATGTCTCAAATTTTGGATAAAACTGATAAGAGTGTAGATAGTGAGCTTTTAGAACAGCAAAATGTAAAATATTTGATGGTATTTCTAAAGAAAAACAAACGTGTCTCTGCCAAAGAATATGCCAAATTGGTGAATATTTCAGAATATCGTGCAAAAAAAATGCTCGAAACTTTAACCTACGAAGGAATTTTGCTGATGTTATCCAAACAGCGACCTCCGCAGTTTGTACTCAAACAACAATAGGAGGTATAGCACGAGCAATCGCTTATTATTTGAAATTTCTGATTTAGGTACAAAGTGAGAGGAAGAAGGCAAAGAGTATGAAATTGTTTTTAGTAACGATAGAGATGTTTTTGCAGAAAGCCCATACCTGAAATCTGAATGCTCAAAAACTAAACTTTATTTTGCATGATTATTCCATCCATTACCAAATTTTTGAAAATACGTAATGGATGGAAAGATTAAATCAATAGTATCTCAAAGGTGAAAATTGAGAGTAACCTTTTGATTATGAACACCTTCAAATAACCAATATACTGTTAACTTGATTACTGGACAAAAAGAGAAAAGGTATTTAGACTTTTTCAATGAATGTTTAAA
>NZ_JBMLSD010000475.1:0-26634 GCF_049240685.1 Flectobacillus sp. | reverse complement strand
TCGCTCAGGAAGAAAGTAACACCTCTGTAGGCATACCAAAATCTTGATGTAACTTTTGGTTGATTTTTAAGGCCAATGGTCTTTTAATAGTCAAAACTTTAGACCGATATTTACTATTTAAACACTGAGCTATCAGCAAAAATATTTCTCAAAGAAATAGCCAGAGGCATTAAATAAAAAGCCTCTGGTTTAAAACAAAAATGCTCCTTACTTAAAACGAGTAAGAAGCATTTTGCCATCACATTCAATAATTCGGAGTATTCCTACAAGGCATCCGAAGAAGTGTTAGTTCAGAAATAGATAGAAGTCTTCCGCTTCTGATCGCTTCCTGTCAGCATAAATTTATAGGTGTAATTTCGTAGAAGTATTAATCTTATATCTGTATATTTTGGTTAAAATAAATCTCTCTTTAAATTCTTGAAAGCTTTTTGAAATTAAGACTTCAGCTACCTCAAAAAGTATCTATTTCTTCACTTAATTGAGTAAACGGTCAATTAACACAGTGACTTTAGTTATGATTGAGTCTTTTTTCTTCGAATGGGGATTATTTACCACATGATAGGTCACAAAGTTTGTGATTTTAAAATTGATCTTATACGAGTTAAAAAATCTGTTTATCATATCTGATAGAGGTTCATGAAAATATACTATGTTATTAGAATAATACAATTTATTATTTATTTATCTTCTAACTATACTACCCAAATTTTGCCCTCTCACGAAAAATTAACCTACATCTAATTTTTGCTAAAATTATTAGGTATATCCTTATTTTTGAGCACAGTACAAAATTGTACTATTTGTTTTAATCCATAAAAAATTTGAGTACGAATTACGGCTGAGAAAGTCGCCGAATTACGAGAAGAAAAATAGCACTTCTCGTAAATTGTGGATAAGTCGTAATTAATTGTGGACAAGTGTGGATAACTACCAAAAAATACCTTTTTTCACACCTCCTAACTCCATAAAATTATTCTGATTTGCCAATTCTTGAAGTAAACTGATAAATCTTTAAAGTTAAATTAGAAAAACATTCGATTTAAGACACGATTTTTATCAAAGCCTTACTCCTACTAGTTCAAAACCAAGAACGTGTCTTAAATCGCAGAAAAATAAGCCACAGCGGAACAAAACAAAACTGTTTCCATTTATATTTTTTCGGTTTACTTTTTTTTCCTCAAAAAAAACCGTCTGACAGCTGTCTGTTGAGCTTTTGAGTTTGTGTCTTGGAAAAAACGGTTACGTATATTCATAAAACGGAAATCTCGCCATAGTCATCAAAATACTTATATGCCTGATTATCAGGCATATAAAGAAATAAGATTTTTTCAGATAGACTTCCAAAGAAGGCGTCATTTTACCCCAATTACTGCCTTAATGCGAGTTTTTTATGAAAATTGATTTTCATAAAAAACTGATTTTCAGCAATTTACAAATAATACGAGTTTTTTATAACAACCCGCAAAATACAATTTTGGAGAATAATCAAGTCATTCAAAAAGTACTTTTACGTTCAACAAAAAAGATTAAATAACTGAAAATCAGCTATTTAATCTTTTTTGTTGAACTAATAATTGTTATACTAACAAGTCTTTAAGGATTAACTAAAAAAAAGCTAATGCGAGTTTTTTATGAAAAATGACTTTTATAATCTACTGAAAATCAATAACTTAAAAATTAATGCGAGTTTTTTATGAAAAAAACTTTTATAAATTTTCAAAAAGAGAAGGGAATAAGGCTAACCGTTATGCTAATTTTCCGAGTTGAGGTTCGTTTTTCGCCAAAAACTATACAAAACTATTTTTTTTAGTAATTTTTTTTTGAAATTTTTAGATTTATCAAAATATTTGATTGATTTAGGAGGCGCCTAATCAACTGATTTTCAATTAGTTACAAAAATTAATGCGAGTTTTTTATGAATTAATGCGAGTTTTTTATGAAAAATTTCCGATTTAATGCGAGTTTTTTATGAATTAATGCGAGTTTTTTATAAATTTACAGTACTAAAAAACACCTGTTTGCGCTAAATTGATATAGTTATGAAAATTCCATCGAACAAAAGCCTCATATTACCCTTCAAGCATAGTCGAGTAGATAACTACCTCTCGAACAAGTTTATAGTGTCCTCAATCCCCTATAAACGCGTAGAACAGAAGCTTTTTGAGCTTTTTGTTAATCAAATTGACTACGAGGCCCTCGCAAAGGTAGATGATCACACTTCCATCATCATTTCGATACCAAGAAGTGAAATTATCAAGTATGTGACCATCCAACAGTCTTTGGCAGTTACTAAATCGATGATGGAAAAGTCGATTACTTTTTTGGATTTTAACAGGCCAGAGATTGAATATGAACACATCTCCATTTTTTCACGAATATCTTATCAAAATGGGGTATTGGAGTTTGAAACCAATCATGCTATAGGCAAATACTTGAAGGATTTTAAGAACCAGTATGCGAGATACAATCTTGAAAAAATACAATCTTTTAAATATGTGTATTCTAGTACGATGTACCGTATTTTGAAGATGCATATTGGACAAAGAAGATATACATTTTCTTATACAGTAAACGAATTAAAGAAGTTATTACAAGTAGATGAGAACAAGTATTCTAACTTCTATGATTTTAATGTAAATGTCTTACAAAAAGCCCATCGAGAAATCACTCAAATGAGTATTGATAATATTCAGTTTGAATATAATACAGGCGAAAAGCAAAGAGGAATAGAAGCGATTTATTTCAAAATCACAACACCTTTTGTAAGTAGCGAAAGTGATAAATTAGATTTTTTTGAGGCGATAGAGGTTAATCCAGAAGCTGTGTTAGAAAATGTACAAACCATTTTGGACACCAAATATAATTTTAAAGCTAATCACAGAAATTTGATATTAGAAAATAGAGAATACTTCAACAAGTTTGTAACTATACATATCGAATTTGAAAATGGAGTACATCCACACGTCAAAAATCGAACGGCTTATTTGCTAGCAACCATGGGCTTAGTGAACAAAAGAAACCCAAAATAGATACAAAAAGTCATTTTAAACTATAAATCAAAAGCGGCCTGAAAATTATTCAGGCCGCTTTTGATTTATTAAGTAATGTGTTTAGGCACAAGGCAAAGCGTGTTAAAATGTTTTTTAGTAACGCTAGGTATGCTTTTGCCCAATGCTCAGAACTGAAAGCCGAAAGCTCAAAAATTAAATTTTAGTTTGCGTATTAACTTAACTAGCAAAAAAGTGACAACATCTAGAAAAATTTATCCAAAAAATACAAGGCTTATAATTGCATTATTTTGAAGGGACAAAGTAATCAATTGCCTCTACAGACTCAATGTTTTCGGCACCAAGTTTTATATGCTTTTGATGCTCTGCCGATTTGCCATAAGCATCTTCGTCATTTTGATTCGAAAAAGTAGTAACATACACATGCTTTATTTTATCTTTTACTTTTGCGTCTTTCACAATACCCCATTCATAAGCTCTGACCATGGGTAATTTAGAGAGATTTTTAAAAGAAACATCTACTTTACGAATCAAATCCATGGATGTTTCTGGCTTAAAAGTTACGACCACTACATGTTTTAATAACTCTTTGTTGGATTTTGTTTTTGGAGGAGTTTGTGGCCCTTTGATGAATGCCAAACAAGCAGCAAGGGCGATAAATTTAGGTAGCATAGAATAAGCATTTATTGATTAACATATAAAAACTAAAGTAATGTAAAAAGAGAATATCGTATTTGCGCATTTTGATTGGGTTTTCTTCAAATAAATTTTCTAATTAGAAAAATACGGGTAGTACTAGGGGGAAAAAGCCCCCAAATGGTCTTGAGTTAAACTATACTTTGTGTTTATGAAAAGATCAGTCTATTTATTACCTTTTTATTTGGTTCTCATTTTGATGACCTTAGGGTGCACATCTACGAATGTATTGCGTTTGGAACCTATTGGTGCAACCAATAGTACAGTAATCAACGGGCGAACTGTAGTAAAAGAAACACAAGATAGTATAGATGTAGTCGCTTCGTTTGTAGGCTTATATCAAGATTATGCGGTTTTTGATTTGGAGGTTTTTAATAATACCAATCATGATTTAATCATCAGTCCACAAGACTTTTATTTGAAACCCTATACCCAAAACAGAGAGCCATTTATACGAAACGACCAAGAGTACCCCGGTTTTTTTGCGATAGACCCTACTCATGAACTTGTGAAACTTGATAAGCTCATGGCAAAGGAAGAGAAAAAAATCAAGACAGCTAAAACAATCAATACGATCCTTGCAGTTGCTGGGGCAGTGACCCTAGTGGCGGGAGCTACGAAGTCGAATAGTCATCGAGACTGGGTATCAACCCGAAATACGATGGCTTTGGGAGAAGGCATGCTGAGGCTTGGGCTGGCCAAGGGAGCCATAGATAGAAGTAATTATTATTCTCAAATGGATCGCTATATGAATGAAAAAGAGGTATGGCAACATCAAACATTTCTCAAAAATGTATTGGCTCCCAAGACTTCTATCAGAGGTGATATCTTTATTCGCTACACTCCTACTGCTCCTTTGATGCAAATGACCTATCCAGTTAATGATCGTAATATTATTATATGGTTTGAAAAGCGAGAGTAACTGCTAGAGAGTTTCAACAAAAAATGTTATCGGAAGGAAATCTTCAGGAACGGTTTGGGTAGTATTTTGAGCTTGAATGTTTGTAAAAATACGATAGATTATTCGTTACAGAAATCACTATCTGCCTTATTATGTTGAGATAAGGCAATATATAAAACCTTTGACCGAAAAGCCCATATAATTATTTGAGAGCCTATTTTAAAGTTCTTCTGACAACAGTAAGTGGTTGACAGATAGTAGGTTTACAAACTACAGGATTACAATCTGCACTGCTACCATAATTTCCACTATAGGCATTAGTACGTGCCGAAGCTATTGATGCCATAAACATAGAGTTCGCCGAATTTAATACTTGTACATCCGCTATGCCAGATGCATCGGCTACATTACGATACAAACGTAAAGCACCAGTACAACTACTCAATTGAAACTTAAATAAGGGAATATCTACATTGGCGGTCATATTTTGTACTGTTGGTACCCCCAAAACATACAAATAAATATACTCATTGGTAGCATTAGTTTTGGACTGCCTTCCCCAAGGCGGTGAGGTTAATCCATCCAAAAGAGGAAGTGTACTCGTAAAGTTCTTTATGCTACTAAAAGTACCTAAAGGCGCTACTATTGTAAACTGCATCTCGGTAATTTTATTGAGGGTTGTAGAAGTGGGGTTATTTAAGTTTTGGCTAGATTTCATGGAAGCATAAAACCAACCATCGCTTTTGTATTCTATTTTAAAAGAGATTTGAGCAATGGTTGTTTGTGCGTTAATTTTTGATACTCCTAGAAGGAATAGAAAAATCAATAATATATTTTTTACTTTTTGTCTCATACTTATAACCAATTCAGGAACTAACACTTAGGGGTTTTGACAAGAACCTCAAATATTATGCCACCTGCAGGTCTAACAAAATCGCCTCTTAAGTAAGTATACAAAATTAGATTTAAGTTTTTTGTTTTAGGCACAAGGCACAGAGTGTTCAAATGCTTTTTTCCAAAACCCACCGCCGAAAGCCGATACCTGGCAGCCCAATGCCCAATCTTAAATTTTATTTTGCCCACTAACTTATTTGAGGATAAGTCTATCAAATTTTTCGATAAATTCTTTTTTCTGGATTCTACTTAATGAAAAACATACATTATCGATTTCAATAAAATCTTCTTTGATATTAATCTTTTGAACAAACAACAAGTTGATAATTACATTTCGGTTAATTTTCTCAAAAGGTTTACCCTGTACCAAAGATTCATAATGTTTGAGAGAGCCATAGGTAGCATACTTAGCCTCTTTTGTTTTGATATATACTAAATGCCCACTAGATTCGAAATACAAAATAGTGTCAATATTGATTTTGTGGAGATAGTCGCCTTGTTTGACCATCACAAACTCAGTGGTATGGCCTATAGTATGGTTCTTGGCAGTTTGGCTTACTAATTCATCTAGTATTGTCCTAATCGAAAACTGATTGAGAGGCTTAGAAATACAGTACTTTCTACAATCGATTTTCTTGTATTCTTCATAATACTCATCTGTTAAATAGGAACTGTTTAGAATTACCCAAGCGCCCGGATTGCGAACAGACGCCAGCAAATCAACCCCTGTTATGTCAGAAGAAATATGAATATCCATAAAATATAGCTGATAATCATTTTCTTTAATGGCGTTTAGGAAAGACTTAGGTGTATTGACGTAGGTAGCATCTATCATAGGATAATGCTGCAAAATCAGCTCTATGTCTAGCTGATCACTAATTGTGTCTTCTAAAATTAAGCAAGAAATAGGATTCATAAATAGACTACTAGTGGGTTCTGAGTACAATACTTAATAATGGGTGCTAAATAAAAACATTGATAAATGGATGGTAAATTCACTTTTCAAGCATAAGTACTAAAGATATTTTTTATCGCATACACGCTCGTATATACTTACGAGCAAAAACCAACGTTGGTTTGAAATAGATAGAAAAAGAGCGTACCAGTTAGGGGTGATACGCTCTTTTTCTATCTATTTTTCAGGAATAACCAACCTTGTTAAATAAATATCATCGACTTTATCATTAAAAAGTTCGATTGATTGCTTTTCGAGAATGGTCTTCAATACACTTAAACCCATTTTCAACCCTCTGGTTTCTGGTCGTGGTTGGGTGTCGGGTTCTATCAAGTTATAGCAAGTTACCTCGATAATCTGAGTATTTCGACTAATTTTTATCTGTACTGTGGTATCTC
Organism: Flectobacillus sp.; assembly: GCF_049240685.1. Classification (NCBI taxonomy): domain Bacteria; kingdom Pseudomonadati; phylum Bacteroidota; class Cytophagia; order Cytophagales; family Flectobacillaceae; genus Flectobacillus; species Flectobacillus sp. The sequence goes on along the minus strand of NZ_JBMLSD010000475.1, from coordinate 19,782 downwards.
GTTTAGCATATTCTATAGCGTTAAATATAATATTTCGCATCGTGATGATAAATAATCTTTCATCAATTTTTGCTAAAAAAATCTCAGGTTCGACTACAAAATTAAGATTTCTTGATAAAATATCGCTTTGATACGACTGAATTATCTTATACATTAATCCTACCAAATCGTGATTTTGGTACACAACAGTTTCATTTTTATTTGTAGAATGAATCCACAATATTAGGTTATCTATCAACCACAAAAGGTTTTCGCTACGAGATTTGGATTCGGTACCTAGCAAAGAAAGTCGCTCAAATTCTTTTTTCTGAATCAAAAAATTAAGTTTATCCGTTAGATTATTAAAGCTTATAATGGGATGCCGAACATCATGAACTAACAACTTGAGTAACTCATCTCGAAATGTAAGGTTTTCTCTTAAAGTAACGGTTTGCCTATCTACGAGGGCTTTGAGTTTAAGATTTCGCATTCGATAATTATAAGAATACAACTGAAACCCTCCTACAATTATCGCTCCAAGTATTAGCAATACCAACACCCAAAAATACCATTGATAATACAAAGGATAAGCCCTAAAAACTTTGATAGTCAATAAGTTACTATTAGCAAAGTTATTACAAGCTATTACCTTGATATGGATGAGAGATTCGCCATAAGGAATGTTATCGATTCTGAAGTTTTTGGCTACAAAAGGAGCCCAGTTTTTTTCTTCGAGCCCAATGGTATAATAAAACTGCTTTTCGCAATCATACATATAATCATCAAAGGCAGCTTCAAATTCAATCGAATTTTCGTTTGTAGTTAGCGTTAATTTATCATTCCTTAGCTCAGGAATCGTATTAATTAATTCTTGTTTATTAAAAATTCGAATATTTTGGATTTGAATAATTCCTTCTTTAGGCTGATTAGCAAAAGCTTCTGGTTTGATGATATTGATACCGTTTAGTCCTCCAAAGAATAGTGTACCTTCCTCATCCTGATAATGCGCCAAAGTATTACATTCGTTATTGGTTAGGCCGTCTAATTCTGTATAAATTTTAAGCAGATTCCCTATTTTATCAAAATGCCAAACCCCTTGTTCGCTACTTGCCCAGTAGCCATTGATTGTTTCGTAGCATGACAAAAATTTTACTTTTTCAAAATGCTTGTCCTGCACAAACTGGCGAGTCTTCAAGGTATTGATATCTAATAATAAAATACCTTCTTCGGTAGACAAACTTAAGGTATTGCCTTCTTTTCTATTAAAAATATTGATATCGTAAGTAGCCTTTTTTTGTCCAAAAGCATAAGGGATATTCTTGATGGTACCTTTATTATCAAGCACATAAAGTCCTGAAGACGAAGCAATAAATACTTGATTTTCAAGCTTTAAAAAATCATAAACTGTGGCAGATGCAAGCTCTTGAGGTTGTTTGCTTTCAAAATAGTTTATACTCCCTCGAGCTTTATCGAAATACCCAATTCCTTTTTTCTCAAAACCCAGCAATAAGCCTTGTTGATACTCGGTCATTGACCAAATCCGTGTTTCATAATTGGCAAAATAGGAATGATTAACTTTCTTCGTCAAATCTGTAGTAACAAGTTGTTGCTCGCCAAACCAAAGATTACCTTGTTTGTCATGAAGGATTGATAAAATAAAATCGTCTTGCAAATTAGCATTTAAAGTAGGGAGTTTTTGATGCCGCCCTGTACGGAGGTCTATTACTTGACGACATTTATTGGTATTGACAATCAGGGTATTTTTATCAAACTTATAAATTTTGCGACAAGAGTAATTATCTTGATTGTCTTCGGGATTAGGATTATACAAAAGGGTATTAATTACTCCTTTTTGAATACGTAAAATCACTAAGCCGTTGTCGGTACTCATAAATAAGTTGCCATGACGATCAGGAGTAATATGATGGATAGAAAAAGAAAAATCGTACGTATAGAGAATTTCGAGAGCAGGACTCAAAAAGAATATTTTATCATTACTATAAAAAATCAAAGAGTTGAATTTGGGCTCATACACCAAGCCTGTCAGATAGGTATAAGAATGATTTTTGGGTAACGAAAAAGCTACATTTGTACCTAATTTGAGTATTTCTGTTTGGTTACGACCATCAAATACGGCATAAAGCTCATCGGCCACAGAAAGTACAGAGATACCAAATTTATTGTGTAGTTTTTCTTGAAATAAAACCTTTCCTGCATAATTAATAAGCTGGATATTATGGTCTTCGGTTATGCCCTTTTCTTCACAAAAAACAATTTTGTTTTGATTGGCATAGAGTAATTTAATGGGTGCTTTACCTATTTTTTTACGTAATAATAGTTTGTTGTCACTGGCAGAATAAGAATAAATTTCACCTGTTTTAGTACCAATAAAAAGTAGCCTATGGTCATCCGAAAGAATTGACTCTATCTGAATTGAACTAGGAATTTTGTTTTTGGATGGGATAAAATTGCCTTGCTGATAAATATAGGTTTGGCGAATGTTGAATGAATAAAACCATTCAAAGGCCTCCGAAACCCAATAATTTCCGGTATTGTCTTCACAAATTGTATTAAACCCTTTGGATGAAAAGGCTTCAGGATAAGCAACTGTTTTGAATGCATCGCCTTCAAAGAAAGCCATAGAGTTGGCAGTCAGGATAATTGTTTTACCCTTCGAATCTATAAAAGAAGCATTGACATGGCGATGCCCCAAACCACTCGAAAATCCATATTGCTTAGAAGATAAATAATACTGTCCCCTAGATTGGATGTGGGCTAATAGTATACACATAAGTATAGTTACAAAGCGATATATCATCAATCTAACGAGTTTGTTGTACATATTTTTTAGGTAGTAATGGTATGTTTAGTTTCAAAAAACAGCTTATTTTTTGGATATATAATCTTGTGTGGGTTCTTGTTCAATATAAATCTTAGCAACTCTTCGGGCTTCTAAAGGAATATCGGTTTCTGGGCTTTCAATTGTTTGTACCACCGTCTTAACACTATTAAAGTTATAGTTGTCAAGGTAAATTTGGATAGCTACAGCCCTCAAATAGGCCAAATAACCATTCAGTTTGGCACTGCCAATACCATCATGACATCCAACGATTCGGAGGGTAGTGTTTCGGTCATTTTGCAACTTACTTACTAGACTGCTCAGTTGCGCTCGTGTTTGGGTTGTTAAATAAAAACTCCCTTGCTCAAATGGAATCACCATATTGGGGCTAGGCTTCGTTATTTTAGGAATAATAGGTTTGTTGGTTTTTGAAGCCAAAATTAAGGTAGCGGTATCTTTAGGAATTTTAATTTTAGAAGAATCTATCCCTAACTCAAAAGCGTATTCTAGTCCTTTAAATGACTTATCATAAAAAAATTCTTTGGTGTAGGTTACATAAGCATCTTTTTGTACCGAAACTTCAAATGTACAAAACATCTCGGGAAGATAGTCGATGGGTTCTCCTTTTCGAGCTTTTCTAACGGTTACGGCACCTGTCTTATTGAGCCGAATCGAATATTGTGCGTCGATATATTCACCCGTTTGTTGGTCTCTGGCCAAAAACTGAAAATAGGGGATTTTTTTGAGCGTAACAGCTATCGTATTCTTAGATAGCATTCTTACGTTGGTATTTTGAGTATTAAGGATATCACCTTCTAAGGATTGATTTTTTATTTCATGAAAAGACAAAAACAAATGAGATACAAAAAAAGATTGACTCTGAATCATGAAGTAATACTCTTTATCATAATCAATTGTTAGATGAAATATGCCATTAGTCGTTTTTTCTTCTTGAATAATTTTATAACTTTTCCCTCTATCCAAAACTGAAAAAATAGCATTATCGATAGACATAGCATACTCGTCGATTACCTTTATTTCTAATGGCTTAGAGGTGGCAAAGGACTGAATACTTATCAATATTAAATAAACAAATGAAAGGATTTTGGTCAACATGGCTTTTTATAAAATAATACTTTCATACTTAGCCTACTTTTGAATTCAACAAATGATAGATACAAACTATCGACAACCAAGCCTCAGACTAATAACTTGGTTGTCGATTTTTATGGCAATTGATTATTTTCTTACCTTTTCACGATAAATCGATTTGCGTTCTTCTACACTGCTTTCTGCATTGGTATCATCAATTTTTGTAACAGTGTATACATAAATCACATCAGGTTTGACATTTTTATCTTGAAACTCAAAATTACCACTTGATACACTACCGATTAGTTTGAAATTGATTTCTGTTGGAAGCTTACGATATACTTTGTAGCCTTTGACGGCTCCTACTTCTACACTTGGCCAAGCTATTTTGATACTTTCAGACAAATTTGATAGACTAATTCCGGAGATTCCCACTAAAGTATTTTTCAGTTTGGGCGTTTGAACGGTTACTTCTGGCGAAAAATAAGAGGTATCTCCTTTGAGGGTAATTGAAGCCACTCGATACAAATAATTCACACCAAGTTCGAACGAATCGTCCACGAAATTCGAAGCCGTGAGGACAGATGTGTGAATATTTTTGAAGGAAGTTTCGCCCTGCTTTTTGCGTTGCAAGGCATATCCTGCAATAAAATCATCGTTGAGCCTAACGTCGTTCCAGCTCAAATGTGCTTTTTCATTGATAACCTCAAACCCTATATTACTTGGACTTTGTACAGGCTCTACCTTGTTGGGCGAATACATTACATAAGGCGAAAAGTCGCTTGTATCTTGAGTAACATTCACAGCCATAATTGCATAGTAGTAGGTAGAGCGTCCGGTCAGGTAGCTTGTGGTATCTAGGTATTGTTTTTCTTTAACTGCCGAACGAATCGGAATCATTTTTGTGGGGCTAGTGCCACGATATACAAAATAGCTATGCCCTGCTTTTTCGTCGGCTACGTCCCATTTCAATCTGGCATTAGGGCCTTCTGACTGTACTGTTAGGTTAAACGGCGGTGTTGGTCTCGAAAACTTCCCACAAGTCATGGTTGTGGTAGCAGGTATTTCTTGTTTTAATTCTTGAAAAGGAATAAAAATAGGACGGACAAAATATTTGAACATCTGCCCTGCGGGGAAGACATCGGTATCTATAAACTTGGAAGCCGTTGATGGAAGTACCTGTATAACTTTGGGTTCTTCATTTCCTGCCGCTTTGGCAATTTCGACACCTGCGTAATAAGGCTTGTCTGCCAGCTTTTTCCATTGCAGAATAATGGCATTGGTTGAGTCAGAAGATTTGACACCATAAATTAACTCCACACTTCCGTTGTGAGCAATTACGCCACGGGTTACGCTAGAGGTGTCGCCAGTATTATACACAAAATCTTCTGGAATAACGATAGTTTCGACCAAGTCATCGCGCTTACCTGGCACACGTGCAGTAAGGATATGATTGCCTAAAGGGTCGTTATTAGCGACGTTTTTTTCTAAAAACTGCCATTGAACACTACCATTTTTGCGATAATATACATTGTAGCGTGTCGTAAAGTCGTCGGTAGGGTAGATAGACAAACTTTGCTCGTTGTCTAGGTATAGTTTTTTTACGTTGATATAAGCACTTTCATCTATGCGTTGGGCATTTTGATTAGCTTTTGCTTGAAAAGCTTGCTCGATTTGTGCACCAAGTTTTGCCATTTCCGCAGACTTGTCTACATAGGGAGGTGACGTTATTTTCCACTCAAAAACAACCGAAGAATCAGAGCCAACAATTTTATTGATTTGGGGTACATACTGCTTGAGGGCAAAATTTTTAGGATTACTAAATACGCTTATGGTGCTTATAAGTTTTTCTTCTTTGTTGGACAAAAGTTCAAATACTTCGTAGTTATACAATTCATTTTTTTGTGCTGTAGAATCCAAAAAAGCGTAACCAAAAGCCTGTAAAAATTCTATTTTGAGCTCAGCAAAAGCCGCTACAGTTTTGTAAGCTGGACTACTGTACATAAAGGCCATGGTTTCGGAAGCTCCGTAAAACTTTTTCATTTTTTCAAAATCTCTCAGAGATTTTCTACCCACTATACGCAAGAAATCATTGTAATCTTTGGCCAACTGCATTTGACCAATAGATTTTGAAGTTGATTCTATAATCTTTTTACGTTTGATTACATATTTAGATTTTCCTAAAGTAGTACCAGCAATATAGTCCGTTTTGAGGCGTATGTACACACCTTTGGGAGAAGGCAACGCCACAGCAATATCTTGAGATTGAGCTTGTGCAAGCCATGAAACAGATGAAGTTAAAAGCAAGAATAAAAAATAAAGCTTTTTCATGTTTTAAATATATTAGCAGCAGGAGCTATTTTGGGCTAGCTCCTGCTGTATTTGTAACCCTTTGTTTGAGAATAATTATTCAAAAGTACCCGAAGCCCATATCGGCTCTTCGCCAAAATACACAGTAATATGCCCTGGTGTACTACTTCCTAAGCGCTTATATAATACAAGATTACCATCATCTTGCATCATCAAGAAGGTTTCGCGTCCACCTCTATCAGCTGTATTAGAAGCCCAAGTGGGTCTATCACCACCTCGATAAGCTACCAAGTTGCCATCTCTTTGTACGAAGATACCATATACATCTTGGCTGCTGGTACCTGTTGCCCAAAGCGCTTTTTCGCCTTTATATAAAACTACGTTTCCGTCAGATTGTAGGGTTACATAGTACTTGCCATTTGTTGAGGTACGTTTGTCGTTAACTCTCAGGCTTTCACCATTTTTAACTGTAATTTTATCAATCTCTTCTTGTGTATATACATTTCTAGTTCCTGATGACCAAATAGGGTTGCTATCATTTGTATAGATGACCAAGTTTCCATCATCTTGCATTACTAATACACTAGACTTATTGCCTTTTCCGTGAGTTCCAGAAGCCCAAACAGCTCTACCTCCCACGGCGTATGCTACTAGATTACCATCATCTTGCATTTTGAAAGCATCTACGTTTTTACCACCTGTTCTAGTTTCCCAGATTTTAACACCTTTTTTGGTAATGACCACATTTCCGTCTGATTCTACCATTAGCTTATAAATACCATTAGGTGATGTACGAGATTCGCCAGGCTTCAAAGATGTTTCGGCAGTAAGGCTAGAACTATTTGTACCAACCGAACTAGACGAACTATTATTAGATCTGTTCATAGCACCTCCAGCAAAGGCTTTCCAACCTTCATCAGGCCCTCTTTGACGATAGCTTACACCGAATTGTCCTTCTACACATAGTTTGAGATATCTATCTATTTCACCGCATGGATATGGTACAACGATTGTAACTGGGCAGTACCACTTGCGTCCACTACAGCATGAAATACATTTATCGCACCATTTGATACCTGTGATACTAAAGTCGTTACAATTCTTATCTTGATACTTACCTGCACCAATTTCGAGTTTGGCACGACCCGCCATTAAGAAGTTCCATCCCATATCGGTGGTATAGCCACCTCCTAGTTCAAACATTCCCTCAAACTTACCTCCTAAATTAAAGCCTAAAATATCTGCTTTACCTTCAGCTTCGAGCTTGACCATGCTGTTAATCATAAAGTTACCATTCGAAAAGTTGATACCAGCTTTGAGGCGCCCTTTGACTAAAATTTCTACACTGTATCTTACTAAATCAACACCAAAAGCACTGGCACCACCATTTTCACGTTTTTCGTAACTTAAATCAACTCCTAAGTAGAGTGCAGAAATAGTTTTGTTATCACTCTGGTATAAGTAGTTAGGAATATCTGTCAGGTACAAGCCTAATTCTTTTGGAGCATCGGGGTGCTTGGTATCACATACGATGCCAAAGAGCATTCGACCGTTGAGATTCATGCCAAAGAGTTCTGCACGCACATTGGCTCCCATAAAGAATCCCGCACTTGGAGAAATAAAGGCTAAAGCATCTACTTTTACCTTTTTCTCTGACATTTCTATTTCACAATCAATTTTACAAACAATTACGGCATCGCAGAAATTTACTTCGGCAGCTACATTACATATTTTTTCAGGTTTTTCACCTTTTGAGCCAGTCCATAGTTCGGCATAACCTCGAAGTATCGGTTTGGCTCCACATCGACCGCCCACAAAGTCGAGTGAAAGACGAACCTTTTTGTAAGAAACTACTTTTTCTGGTAGTCCAGACGAACGAGCATCTCCTAATAAGAATACACTAAATTTACCTTCGGCAGTATTCCAATCGAAGCCCCCTCCGAGTGCTGTCCAAGTAATAGGACCGGTGACTATGCCAGTAGCGCCAGTAGACATTTTGAGTGCGGCGCCAAGTTCGTAGCCAGAACCATCTGAGAACTTATAAAACTTTAGGGACATAGCTGCTTTGAGCTCGGCACCTTCAAATTCACCTTCACCCTCAAAGCCTACTTTTTTACCACTAGTCGCAATTTTTACTTTAGCATAGGCTCTAAACGATGTTGCATCAATTTTGAGAGCAAACTCATTCATTCTGAATTCAAACCCTTTACCAAAGTCGCCGATGTACATAGATACATCAGAGTCTATATTGATAGATTTGAAATCAAGCTCAACACCTCCTGCAAAACCCATTGCCCACTGTAAGGTATCTGGATTGGCAGCGACCACCTTATCTTCAATGGCTTTTAGGGCAAGCCCATCGACAGAGGCATTAGCTTTTGACTCTTGGTTATCTTTACTTAATGCCCCAACCCGCTTGCCATCGTCATTGACGTAAGTATTGGCATCATTGAATTTTGATGAGGTATTCATTTTATTTACCTCATCTTCACTCATTTTGAGCAGGTCGGTCATCTGTGTAGGTGTAGTTTTCATACCCCTAGTATAGACAATTCGACGAATCTTAATGGCAAATGACTCAAATCTCAAGGCATCTTGTGAAGGCGAAACCGCCACTAAGAATTTACCTGAAGTAGACCAAGTAAAAGCTGTTACTTCAAGAGGGAAAATGCGTTTTTTCCAATCTAAGCCACTTGATGATTTCTTAGACGTGGTATCGCTTGAAACATAGGCTTTTCCTGCGTCGATGGCTTCACGTTTTTGTGCCTCTATTGCATTTTTCTGTTCTTTTTCAGATTGCTTTTTAGCATCCTCGGCTTTTTGTTTTTCATCAGTCTCCTGCTTTTCTTTGTTAGCCTTTTCGCGAGCTTGCTCAAGTGGCGCTAATGTTGCTTTGAGTTTCGTGATTTCGTTTTCTTTGGCTGTATTATCATCTTGCCATTTTTTCCAACGAGCATCAACATCCTTCTCTTTATTTTTATTACTTGTCTCGGCTTCAGTCTGTGCTTTTTCTTCTTCTTTAGCCTGCTCAGAGTCACGACTAGCTCCTGAGTATTTTCTGGTAAGAGCGATACGCTTTACATTGAGTGATTGTTGTTCTTTAGATAATTTATCGTATTCATTGGTGAGTTCATCTTTGAGTTTAGCAAGCGCTTTTAGTTCTTCTTCGGCCTGCGCTAGTTGCTTTTTAGTATCCTCATATTTCTTGTTTTCCTTGTTAGTTTTGAGAGAAGCTTGTTCTGCTTCAAAAGCGGCATTACCTTCATTAGCTTTTCTCAAGGCTACATTTTTATCTATTTCGTCTTGCGAAAGGCGTTTTCCGAACCTGTCTGTAGAATCGCTGCTAAATGATTTAAGGTCTGATTCGTCCCATTCAATGCGTAAAGAGCCTTCTATTTCATAGCTTTTGTCTTTAGGGTTTCCTTTGATGGTAATATTCTTTTTACCAACTGTTTTAAATCGCAGTTTACTAAATCTAAAGCCATCTTTTGGAGTACTTATATCTACATTAGGAAATATTTTTCCACCGATATTGGTAAAACCTAAGGCATTGATATTGACATAGTTTTCTTTATCCGTATTAAATGTACCGCCTAAATTGAAGCCTTTAAATTCACTAAAAATTTGTACAGTATTGATATAGCACATCCAGGTATCGGCTACCCCAAACTTGACAAATTCTTTTTTGTCAGGGTCTGACTTACCTATCATAATCGACTTCATTTTGAAGTCAGTGCTGATTTCTAGTTTTTCAATAGTGAGAGGATTTGTATTCGTAAATCGCCATATCTCGGGAATTAAAATCACGCCTTTCATGCTTATTCCTGCCTTTTTGAGGACGGCGGATTCTGGGTCAATTCCTGCCGAAACAAGCCCCCCTGCTCCTAAAGGAAACTTTAAAAATTCATCATGTTTAGGCTTTTGGGCTGAGGCCGCTGTATCCTTTTTAGCTCCTAGTTTTTTGATTTGATTTACTTTGGATGCTTCAGGGAAAACAATCTTGTATTCTTTTGTTTCTGATAGTTCTTCGAGTGCTGTAGGAGCAAAGGCTAGCAGTAATGGTTCTTTGTCAGGCACAGCCGTTACTTCTTTGGGATTAAGACTGTTCAGTTCTTTGGTAGCATTGTCGCGGGCTGCTTGACTCGAAGATTTGGCAGCGATGATATCCTGTAGCACGGTTTTATTGGCTTCTTCTACTTTGCTTTTGATTTGTTTTTCAAGCTCTTTCTTTTCTGCCGCATCTTTTTCGCGCTTACCAGCATCTTTGTCTGAAAGTTTGTCATCAAATTTGCCCACTTTAGCCTCTTTAACGTCATCTTTTTTCAGCTCCAGCTCCATTTTTCCGAAAGTAATACCCATCATTTCGGTTTGAGTAAACTCCATGGTCGATGCTCCAATTTTACCATTACTACTCAAGCTAGTCGATTTGCTATCTGTTTGTTGCAAACGGATATAAGGCTCACCAATAGGATTACCTGTCAACAAAATAGGGGCATAACCAAAAAGCTTGATTTTTGCTTCAGTTTCGACAAAATCAATCTTGTTTTGCGTAATAATGGCATTGGTTTTATTGGTATCCTCCTTAACGATGATGTTTTTAAACGTAAGGGTTTTGGTATCACCAGCCTTGAAGGCATTCTTAGACTTTTCGAGTTTTCCTTTATCGAGCAATACATTACCCGAAATCATATAGGTGTTATTGGAATGCTTGACAATATTATCGATAGAAATACTAAAGTTCATGAGAGTTTTGAACTTTGGTAAATCTTTGTCTTGAGCCATCATATAGAAAGCCTTGGTGTTGTTGCCATTATACTGATTAACAACAGCGGCGGTAAACGAATGCTTAAGTGTACTGAAGCCCTCTTTGGTGAGTTCCATTTCGATATCCTCTCCTTTTGGCACACGGAGTTTAAACTTACCTTTGGCATCGGTTTTAATTTTAGCTCCGTTTACTGCCACTTCTACACCTTCAAGACCCTTGTATTCGTCGCCAGCTTTACGCCCATTTTCACGAACTCCCGCAATGTAAAAAGTACTATCATAGACTGCCCCATTGAAAATAGAGGCAGGTTTGAGTCGGACTTTCACTATAAGCGTATCTCCTTGAGTATATTTTTTAGGTAATGCTACATTGATTTCTTCTTCTACGAATCCATCTGATGACGCATTAGTATCTTTACCGATTACCTTCTTATTCGTAATTTTGATAGTCAGCTCTTTACTGTAGGTAGTGGCTATATAACCGCCTTTCCAAACCTCCCTATTTCCATTTTGTCTAATGAATTCGGCTTTTGTAATATCTCGGTCGGCGTCTTCTATATTGAAAATGGCATCGACTGTCACCGACGAGTCTTGGAGCGAACGTAAACCCAACGCACCTAATTGGTTAGTGTAGGCGATTACACGATAAACGGTTTTATTCTCTAGCTTCACCGAATCTACTTCGTTGAAAGTAGCAGGAATGAGATTTGCTTTTGAAAAGTTATCAGTATAAAAATTTTCGAGCTGGGTTTTATCAGTAATTGCTTTGACTTTGGTCAAAAGATTACTTTTCGCCTCGGATGCGTTTTTACCTTCAATTTTTGTTTTCTTGAATTTACTTACATTGACATAAGCCACGTCGTAGTTATCAAATTCAACCTTCAATGAATCAGTCATTTCTGGGCCTGCAACAGCAAAGTTGAAATATCCTTTGTCGTTAGATTTGACCGTCTGAGACTTGTATGTTACAGTTGCTCCACTGATTATTTTAGTATCTCTTCCAAACACACGACCTTCAATGTAATGTGCATTTCCATCTATCGTAAAATTTTGCTGGATGTCTTTATTTTGATATACAAAAGTTTTGGAGTCATTATTGACAGTATTGAAAGGGTCAATAGCTTTGATTGAAATTTCCATGCCCTTGGTTACAGGAAACTTTGGTCCGGTTGTCAATCCAACAACTTTAATACTAAAATCAACGACCTGAGGAATTTCTATTTCATAGTATCCTTCACTATTGGTGCGGGTTGATATATTGAAAATTTGTACTGCAGCATTGCTAACACGCTCTGTCTTGCCTCCAGATCTACGCTCTACGTAACCGCTAATAACATTAGCAGGTGCTTTGTAGGCAAAATAATCTGTAACGGCCAGATATTTTCCTTCCTGAAAATCAGTAATATCATTTACAGGAAATACGACAGCTTTTCTATCCTTTTGTTTTACTCGAAGGACAAACTTATCGTTGAAGGCTTTGTTATTGAAAATCTGGGTTAAAATTGTAGTATTAGAAAACTCTCCTACCTTTATATAGGTGTCTTTGTTGTATATCAAAGAAGCACGTTCCCCTTTAAGATTACCTTCGTGTTGGAGATATGGATTTTTGTCAACAACTGATTTTAGACGATATAGTGCTATTTCTTCAATCGAGTTATTTTCAATTGTTTCGCCAGAAGGTAAGCTATTATTTCCGATAAGCACTTTTGGAACAAATCGAATAGAATTGGCAAGTAATACCATTTCGGATGCCGTTTTTGCTCCTGTTTCTTCAGCTCCAATGGTGAGTTTAGTAATAGCAGGGGCAAAGTTTTCACCTTGATATTCGGCAACGAGATAAAGATTTTTTACCTCAGATAATAACTTCACTCCAAGTGCATCGAAAGTATATTGTCCTTGGGCATCGGTTTGAGCAGTGGCGATGCGTTCGGGTTTGGCGCTTTTGATATTGTCAAGCGTTAATTCGACATTTGAGTTATAAAGCGTAACAATAGCTTTTTCGAGAGGATGCTTGATGTTGGCAGGGCTAGTGGTTTCGAGAGCTTCCTGTTGGGTTTTTCTGGCAGGAAGATTAGCATTATTTGATGCTTCTAATACGCTTCCTTTAGCATTTAAGTTCTGTTCGGAGGCACGAAATGCCCAAACGATATTCCCTTTCAAGATAAGTTTTTCTTGTTTGATAGCCGCAGGCGATTTCGTTAAGTCAATAGGCTGAGCCGTAGCGCGATTTCCTTGCGCATCGATACCCGTAACACGCATTTCATAGCTTTTTTCGGGGGCAAGGTTATTGATCAAAAAAGTATTATACAAGCCACCTGTAGAGGCTACAACATCTACATTTTTCCAATCTTTCGCATTTTTTTCACGAAATTCTACTGTAAAATTTTTATGCGCGTTGTCGCCTTTCCAATTAAAGGTAGCTCCTTTAAAATCATCTGTCCAAGCAACCTGTAAATTGGTAGGAGGATTTAGTTTTACGGCCTCGCCATAAGTAAAATATTGAATTTCGCTATAACCATTATTTCTAAAAACACCTACATCTTCGCTACCACGTTTGGCAATGGCTTGTACTCGATACGCATACGTGCGCCCAACAACCAACGGAGGCATGGTTGCATTGTAGTTCAAAACAGTATTTCGTGTACGAGTTTGATAATAAGCAGGTTGTGAAAGGAAAAGGTTTTGTACATTTCCCTGAAAACCGTTGTTCAACATCAAATCGGTAATCGTAAACTCATACTCTACGTCGTTGACGTTGTTGTGGCGTGGTGCCCACTGAAAATTGATATTTTGGGGGTTAGTTGGCGTTATGCTAATCTGATTTTGTGGCATTACCCAAACGGGTGGCTCATTAACCACCAACCAAACAGGAGTACTCCACTGAATACCTGAAATTGGGCGGTTGGTTTGGAAGTCGATGATTTCGACCCCAAAACGAAAAGCCCCTTCGTTGAAAGGTCTGCGGTATTGCTCGGGCGTAATTTTAAGGTTGTATTGCTTAAAATAATTAGCAACTTGACTAGCAGGAATATTATATACCTGACCTTCGACCAGTGTAATAGATGGTTCGCCTTGTACAAAATCGGTACTTTGAATCAAAAAACCTTGTCCTTCAATGTACACACGAATACGAAATGCACGAGACGCGATATTTCGGTCATTCATTTGAACTTGAATAGACAGGTTGGTTTGTGCTGGATTACTAAAATCAGAGAGGTACACGGGATAGGGCGGTAACTGAGTAAATCGTGCTACCACTGGGAAATATTGTTGAGCTACACCTTGTAACTGTCCCGCAACAAGCAACAAAGTCAGTACGATTAGCTGCTTGAAACGTACCGAGATTTGATATGTATGAAGGCCTAGTTTAGCCATGTCTTTCATTATTAATGAGTTAAAAAGAATAAGAATACCCGATGTTACCGTTGAGGAATGTAGCAGATTGATTTTTGACTACACTCGAACTCAAATTGAGATTATGCCCTTTGGCTGGCGACCAATTAGCCATGAGCATGATGTTCATGACTGTGAATGAGGTACTAACATCATTGGTCTTGCTTTGGGTGGTCAGTGCCGAGAAGCTCAAATTGGTATTAATTTTTTCGACAAAAGACTTCCTTATAGCCACTGTTGGCCCAAAACCTCGGAGTGAACTGTTATAGAACTCATTTCCGAAGTAGTTGATACCTAGGTTTACAGCAGCTTTTTGTTTGGTAAAATTCATATTATAACTGGCTGTACTGGTTACTACGTGGCTTTGACTAGTGGAGTCGACAGTGTTATCTCTTTTGTTTCTGGAGTTGAGATAACTAGCATTAAAAGTCAAAGTCGTTTCTTTGGTCTCTGTTTTATTGAGTTGCTTTACGAGATTATACCCAATGGTTTGAGAAATCAATGAAAAACGTAGTGAGTCGAGCGGTTGCCCTGGTACTCTGGTAATATTATTGTAGATGGTATTAACAAATCGATATGACTGGAAATTAGAGAAATTTACGCCCATGGATAACCCATTTTCTAAGCGGAGATTGGCGTTTATGGCGCCTATAAACCTACTTTGTTTACTGGCCTTCGTATTCTGTAAATCATCTCGCTGGAGACCTACATTACCACTTATGTTGAGTTTATTATTGAGTAAATTTTGAGTAAGCATCAACGTATAGTTTTCTAGGTCATTCACAAAATAATAGCCTCCAAGTGTTGTATAATTGGGGTCAATACGCTCGTATCCTAAACCTAAGATGGTATTTGTTTGAGCGATATTATAGTTTAAGTTTGATTTAAAAGCATGATAGGATTCGGTGGTAGCATTATTTTTATGAAAAAACCCTGCTAATGATTTTATAGAAGAAGCTGCGTATTCGCCACCTTGGTCTTTGGTAACAACACTATTGGCATAATCCATCACGATTTGGAGTTTGTGAAAAAGCGTTGTACTAAAGTTTAAGCCCATCACCAAATTATCCTTAGGATTGATAACGCTATTTTGGTAATAGCGTTTATCTTCAGGAATCGAGTTAGCTACATCGTATGCTTTAAACATGGTAGTACCAATCGTAAATTTCCCTGGATTATATTCCACTTTATAGCCATATCCTATTCGCTCGAAAGTAGGGCCAGTGGTGGTGGTATCGGTAAATTGTCCTCTTAGAAGCCGTCCGCCCATTATTTGAATTTTCCAGTTAGTGGGGGTCAGCTCCAAGCCACCTCCTACAAACTGGTGGCCATTGAGTGTATAGGGCGAAAAAGTCATATAATTGGTACCGATATGAGCTGTAGCCCATTTGTAGGTAGGGTTAAAGCTCAACTGGTTGAAAGAATATCCTTGCGAAAGGCTAATATTTCGATTAGAATAATTTAGTATTACAGGCACATTGACTGTACCAAAAAGATTGAAGTTTACCGTTCCTGAAAGAAAGTAATTAAACGGCGAATCATTGTTAGGCAAGCCAGCACTAAACACACCATTGGCAGTTAATCCGCCCGAAACTACGAGAGGTTTGGCTTTAGTAATATTTTCAAAATCAACATTTTGAGCCTTTAGTGATAGGCTCATCGTTGCACAAAGAATTACCGCTAAACAGCCTATCCTTTGTAAATATGTTCTATAGTAAAAGTGTGACATATCTTTAAAATCTTTACATGAAGAGATATATAAAATCTGTGTTGGGATATCCTAGCGATAAATCAATACCTTTTTGGTAATTTTCTGCTCGCCACTTGTCAGGGTGATAAAATACACCTGTTCCGTTTCGTTTTCTGGAATTTCAATCACCAGAGATTTCAAATCTTTTTCACTGTAAGATTTCTGATACAAAACTCCCTTTGTTGCTGATTGTACACTAATATCGAAGGCTTTATCCTCTGTATTCGCAATGCTCAGAGAGACTTTATTACCTGTAGTAGGATTTCCCATAATGGTAAAGTCCACCGCTGGTTGCGTTGCAGTTGGGGCAGGGAAGTTGCCATCGTTAGCTTTTTCTAGTATTTGAATTTCTTTGGTTAGTGTGTACACGCAGTTATCAATAGTAGCCAATTCTTTAACTTTGTATGTACCAACTTGAGAAAAAGTTAATTTAATACTAAAGGCATCCTGTGCTATCATTTTTGCATGGGTTGGGTATTCCCAAGCGATATTTGTAGGAGTTGGGTTGGTCAGGTCAATGGCCACTACAGATTTATCGACAGGCGCAGAGCTCGGCATTGCAAAAAGAATATTGATATTCTTGATTGGAATTACTTTGATTTGTTGAACACCCCCACAGCTATTTTCGTCCAATACTTGTACAGTATAAGTACCAAGACTATCAGCTTTTATGGAGGCTGTTGTTTGAGTTTTTCCATCTGGATATGTCCAAAGGTAAGTTTTACCCCAAGGGACAGAAGCCGCACTAAGATCAAATGATTTTGAAGGGCAAACTTCTACCTGAGCTGCTAAGCCAATGAGGCGCGGGTCTGGACTAGTCATGGTGATACTGTTTCCTTTGATTTGACATCCTTTGGCATCTGTAACAACCAATTGAGTAGTTCCGCCTGCACAAACATTGATAGGGTTGGCAATCGTTGAGTTGATGCCTGACCATGCGTATTGATATGGAGCAATACCGCCTTCTACAGTTGATTTGAGTAGCGCATCGCAACGACCGAAACAGGTAGATGGTTGGTAAGAAGTCGTCATTTTGTAACGACTAATACTATCTTGAACGGTTGCTTGAATCGTTGTTACACAGCCCGATTTATCTGTTACAGTTGCGAGATATATACCCGAAGCAAGATTATTGATATTGGCAGTGGTTTGACTTGTTTTATCCCAAGTATAACTATACGGATTGCGACCGCCAGTAGCTAATATTTGTACTTCACCAAGTGGTGTCGATGCGCAATAGTTCGCAACGGTCTGACGTACTGAAGCGACTAATTGAGTTGGTTCACCCAATACGAAAGTCTGTTTTTCGGAAATACCATTGCTATCTAATACTGTTACCTGATAAGTTCCTTTATCTAGTTTAGACAAGTCTAGCGTATTGCTTGAAATCGTTTGAGCTTGTCCATTTACCACACGTTGCCAGTTTATTTGATAAAAAGGTGAGGTTGGTAATTGAACACCACCCGCAACAGTCAAGGTAATTTTTGCATCAGCTTTGCCAAAACATGTAATAGAGTCTATTTTGGAAGTAATAGCTATTTTATCAGGAGCGACAACTTTTTGTGTTAGGAGGGCAGTACAAAGGTTTTTGTCAGTAACTTTTACTTGGTATTCTCCTGTACCAATGGCACCAAGTTGCGAGTTTACTGCATCTTCGAGTATTGTTGTTTGTATATTAGAAGTCAAAATGGTACTTGGCAAAAGAGACCATTCAACCCCATAAGATTGTGTACCACCTGTAATTTTTACAGAAATAGAGCCGTCGTTTGAGCTAAAGGATTTTGGTCGAACCACTTTTTGTAAATTAACTTGTAGTTGTGTGGGTTCTTGTATTTGCAAAGTAGTATTGGCTAATACTGTACAGCCTTTAGCATCTATAATACTTACAGAGTAAGTACCTTTATCAAGATTCTCGATAGTTTTGGTGCTAGTTTCCCCAAAAGAAACTGGCGTCGATTGATTAAGGATATACTGAAAACCACCATAGTCACTTGTTGCAGATAAAGCAATTTTACCATTTTTCTGACCAAAGCACACCACATCCGACGACGCAGCCAATCCTTTAGGTTGGTTTGGTGAAGAAACATCTATAGAGCCTTGAAGTTGACATCCTATTCTATCTGTAATTGTAAATTGATAAGAACCTGTTGCTAAATCTGTAAGACGATTTTGTGTTATATTATTATAATTAGTCCATGTAACCACAAAAGGGGCTCCTGCTCCATCTGATGGTACTATTTCAACCATACCATTTTTATCCCCAAAGCATGTTACACCCGTTGTACTGCCCGCAACTTTAATCGCGCCATATTGTACATGTGAAAAACCACTACTAAAGTCAGAACGACAGCCCAAATATTCGCATTGCGCTTTGAAGGTAGCTGTACTGTTGGATGTATATTGGTTTCCTTGAGCTACTTCAACGTTATTGGCAAACCAATGTACAAGACCCGCATCACAACCAGTTGCAACAAGCGTAAATTGGTCTCCAAGACAAAGCCCATTAGGCTTATTCGTTGAAACAGCAGGTATCGGAATAGTATTTACCTTTAAGTTTGCTTCTAAGCTTTTAATTGTATTGCATGGACCTACAATTTCAACAGCATAATTTTCATTATCATTCGACGATGCTGTGGTTAAAGTATATGTTCTTGAGTTGGCACCGTCTATTTTTATACCGTTTTTATACCACTGATATCCCTGAATTGTACCAGATGCCTCAACCAAAAAAGTAACGTTATTCCCAACGCAAACGCTCGTGGCCTGTGGTTGTTGAGTTATGGTGATTGGAGTATTCACCGTCAGAATAGCCTCTTCGCTTGTAATAGTGTTTGAAGAACAAACACCCTGACCGAAAACAATCACTTTATAAGCTCCACCGTCACAATCTGCACAAATGATAGTACGGGTGTAGCTTGCATTAGTAGCACCATCAATATTTACGCCTTTGTATTGCCATTGGTAGGAACTTGCATTGCTTGCGTTTACACTAAAGGTAACAGACTCATTAACGCACTTGGTAGAACTGAGAGGTTGTTGAGAAATAATAGGTGTAGGGGTTACATTTATGAGAACTTCATTACTAATGACATTACCACAAAGGCCTTTTACTTCGACCTTAAATTTATCGCCGTTGGTATTCCCCACTACAGTATACGTACTATTGGTTGCCCCTGTAATAGGTGTGCCGTTTTTATACCATTGAAAACCAGTAATATCTCCAATAGCACTTACTTCGAAAGTAGCAGTACTACCACTACATACACTTTGTTCGGTAGGCTGTGACGATATAGATACAGGAGTATTGACTACCAAATTGGCTACATCACTCAAGATTGTATTGCTAGCACAAGCGCCTGTTCCTTGGATACGAACTTTATAAATACCTTCATTACATGATTTGCATATATTAGTAAGTGCATAGGTGGAATTAGTTGCACCACTGATTTCTACATCATTCAAAAGCCATTGATACCCTCCTGCATTGCTAGCAGTAACGCTGAAAGTATAACTTTCGCCAACGCACTTGGTAGCGCCAACTGGATTAACTGAAATGCTTGGTTTAGCACCAATATTCAACGTAGCTTGGGTACTAGTTACGTCTCCACAAGTACCTTTTACTACTACCGAATACTTATCGCCATTCATCGAGTTC
>NZ_JBMLSD010000474.1:0-3133 GCF_049240685.1 Flectobacillus sp. | reverse complement strand
TAGAGCAATACACTTTTAATGTATGGGTCCTGGGTTCGAGTCCCAGCGGGATCACCAAAAGGTTCAGAGATATCTCTGAACCTTTTTTGTTTTGCGGCTATTCTATTTTTTATAATCTTTATTGAATGATTCAAAAAAATAAACGATTATGATGAAATACTACTGCCTTGTATTTTTATGCTATTTCTCCAACCTTTTTGAAAACAAAGCCTGTGAATGTCCACCACCCGTAATGGATGCCCAAAAGGCCTTTCCTCAATATAAGTATGTGTTTGAAGTCGTTTGTGAGAGTTCAAATGGTGATTATCCTTGGAACTATACTTTAAACATATTGAAATGGTACAAGGGGAGAAGCTGGAAGTTGAGACTCCATAGTGAGGCCGATGGCTGTGGCAAATTACCTAAAATTGGTAAACGCTGGTTGGTATTTACTAACAACCTTGAGGATGCATCTATCATTAATATGTGTTCGCCGTCCATTGGTTATCTTGATGATATGCCACCGCTATTGCGCAAGAGCACAACCGTAAAAATGAAGATTTTTTATATCAAAAAACACGTCAGCCGAAATATACTACTATATAACAAAATGAGAGCCGATTTGGAGCGGCTCTCATTGAAGACTTTAATGCAAAATACGAAACGTTAGTTCTTTTAATTTATCGCCATCTGAGCTTGAGCTGGACTCTATTCCTTTGGCTTGTAGCTCTATTTTTTTGATGTCGTGAATAATTTGTATGACTTTAGGTAAATTGTAATTCCTGATGGTTTGAACGTAGTCTTTGGCAAAGAATGGATTAATCCCTAAGAAGCTTGCCAAGCCTTTGTCTGATTTGTCCGAATGTGTGTGTGCTAATAATACCTTGCTGAAGAAATTATACATCAACAATACCATGGGAGCCAAAGGATTGTCTTTGGGGTTGGAGGCAAAAAACTGTACAATTTGATTTGCTTTTAATACATCCCTTTGAATAAGTGCCTTCTGAAATTCAAAATAATTATATTCTTTGCTAATACCTACAAACCTCTCCACCACGGCAGCGTTGATTTCTTCATCAATTTTGAGATTAATGATAATTTTGTCTATCTCCGAAGCCAGTCGTTTAAGATCATTTCCGACATTTTCTACCAACATTTGCACAGCTTTTGGGCTGATTTTTACACCAGATTCATGACAATATTCGATTACCCAATCTGGGATTTTGTTATCATACATCTTTTTGGATGTCATAACAGTCCCAGCCTGATCCATGGCCTTTATCCAAGCTTTTCTTTCATCAATCGAATCCTTACTGGCTAATACAAGAATTGTTGAGTTCAAAGGATTTTTGGCATAGTTTTCAAGAAGAGATTGCATCTCTTTTTGTTCAATACCTTGAATGCTTTGCGCCTCTTTTACGATTACGACTTGTTTTTCGGACATCATCGGGAATCTTTTGGCATACGACAGAATACTAGGAATAGTATGATCTTTGCCATAGATGATGTATTGGTTAAATCCTTTATCGGCTTGAGATAGGGCATTTTCCTCAATAAAATCAACAATCTTGTCGATGAAATAAGGTTCATCTCCATGTAATACATAAATAGGCTGGAAGTGTTTTTTTTTCACTTCCTTGAAGACTTCAGCAAATAGTTTGGGCATAAAATTAGATGGGCTTGGACCCTTAAATACTTCGATTCTCCTGCACGTTTAATTAAACTAGGTACAAAGATAAAAATTCTTGTTTGGCAATACTATAAATCTAGCATTCCCTTTTCTATATACTCGGTACAAAATTGCTGGATTTCGGGAAAAAATTGAAAAAAGTCTTCTTCAAACAAAGGATAATTTTTTTCGATTACTTCAGTTGCATTTTCTATCCCCGACTGATAACTAATTCGAGAGGCAATTCCTTTTAAAGACCACCTCAAGCCATCTAGGTTTGAATAGTTGGTCAACCAATCGCGTGTGGTCATTGAGATAACCATTCTATCTAATGCAGAGGGTATTTCATCTTCCCTTTTACGTAGTAAGTCGTAAAAGGACATACTAAAATCCTCGAGAGCAATGTCTGAAAAATGATGAAAGTTTTTGGCAAAAATATGATCATAAAACATATCTATCACAATGCCTGAAAACTTATGAAAATGTGGTCTTACCCGCGAAATGCTCTTTTTAACAACAGGATGACTATCGGTAAAAGTATCTATTTGACGATGGAGTTTTAGTCCCAAAATTACCTCTTTTGAATATAGGGTTTGATCTAATTTTTGTAGGTTGCCTTTGACATAATCTCCTAAGAAATTTCCTAGAATAATGTCTTCATTATCCCCCGATAAAAATATATGTGATAAGTAGTTCAACTTTTTACAGAATTTTGACGTTGATTGCTTATAAAGTTAAGGAAAAAAGGATTACGTTTGTAATATAAAAAGATTCATAAAAGTTTCTTTGAGAGGACATCATTAGGCTTGCCGATGAAGCAGATGATTTGTTTTGTACTATTTGAAATCGGCACAAACATTTATAAATAATGGAAATTTCAAACGCGAAAGTCGTGTCATTGACTTATCAGTTGACAGTGACAGACAAAAACGGTGACCGTGAATTAGTTGAAACAGTAGAGCAAGATCATCCAATGGTATTTATCCACGGAATGAGTGGTTTGCCAGAGGCATTCGAAGATAAAATAGCTGGTTTGACAGCTGGAGCAACTTTTGAATTCTCAATTCCTGCTGAAGATGGCTATGGCGAATATGACCCAGCTGCTGTAGTTGATTTACCTAAAGATATTTTTAAGGTAGATGGCGAGTTGGTAGAGGAAATGTTGGAAGTGGGTAATTTCCTGCCAATGACCGACGATCGCGGGAATCGTTTGCAAGGTCAAATCATCGAAGTTGGTGACGACTTTGTTAGAATGGATTTTAATCACCCATTAGCTGATAAAGAAATGTTCTTTAGTGGTTCTATTATTAGCGTTAGAGAGGCTACCGAATCTGAGCTAGATCACGGTCATGTTCATGGAGAAGGTGGAGTTCATCACTAAAATCTCCTCGATGAGTTGGAGCTTAAGATGATTTAACTTACTATGCTCTGTAATAGGCTCGATGCTTTAAGCCGTAAGCAAAAAGAATAATTGTGTTTTTATCG